>NZ_CANLBV010000048.1 GCF_947488985.1 uncultured Vibrio sp. | reverse complement strand
GAAACTCAGTGCATTGTTTAAGAATTAGGCAACTATGGACCAGGCATGTCTTCTATCTGAATTAAGCAACAAAACCGGAGGAAGATGGCAATCGTTGCTGCCTACTTTATATTATGACACGAATGGCATAGCAAGTCAACTCAAATGATAATTAATCTCATTAACTCAAATGAAATAAATGACGCAGCCAATTCAGTGTTGGACAAAAGTGAGTTACAGCAAACCTATAGAATCAAAGACGTTCAATTTGCATCTTCTCAACAAATTGAATGAAGTTATCTTTTGCAAAGCTCTCTAACTGCTCATTCCAAATTAGGCCAACGTCCCATGAGCTATTTACCCCTGACAGTTCCCAAAAAGCGACATGCTCATTCGCAATATGCTTTACACTTGCAGGAACAATAGTGAAGCCCAAATTTGCTGATACGAGTGCCAACAATGTTTGAATATCATCGGCCTCCTGAACTACATTCAGTTTTTTCTCATGCTCTTCCAATAGCATGTTTATTTGTTGGCTTAGCCCCTTACCTCGCTCAGGGTTAAGCTGTAAATAATCGATTGAATCTAACGAAAACCACAGCTTGTTTTTGTCTATAATTTGACTTCTGTGCGTCGCAAGCACTAGGTGATCTTTACAGAGCTTCACGCCCTTCAGCGGAGCTACAGTTGGTAGTCGACTAAAACTGAGATGAAGATCCCCCAGAAGTAGGAATTCTGACTGCTTTTGAGATGGTATATCGTTAAGTGTAATGTAGATATCTGGGTAGTGTTTTTTAAACTTAGCTATGTAATCTGGTGCAAGGTGGTAGGAAGATATACCAAAACCTATATTGAGAGTTCCTGCAATTCCCTTGGCTACTCGTTGAGTTAGAGATTTATATGATTCAAAACTCGATACCATTCGTTGCGCTTCAGGTAAAAGAGCTACGCCTGCCGCAGTTAGACTGGCCCCTTGTCTTCCTCTCTCAAATAAAACCACTCCACAAAAAGCTTCAAGGCGTTGAATCTTCTTAGTTAAAGCTGACTGAGTGATGTGTAAGTGCTCTGAAGCTACTCGATAGTTACCATCCACCGCTAACTGGCAGAATGTGCGTAAATCGACAAAATCCATTCCGTGCGCTCATTAATTATAGGAATTTTATTCATTATACGGAATCAAAGGAGCTTTTTAAAATGGTTGATATTCACCAAGTAAAAGGAACAATTATGAAAGATATCCGTGTTGCTACTGTCCAATTTAACCACCATGCGAACGACAAAAACTACAACTTATCGGTCATTCAAAGTTATGTAGAAAAGGCAGCTAAACAAGAGGTAAAAATTATCGCCTTCCCTGAAATGTGTGTGACTGGTTATTGGCATGTATCGAAACTCAAGAAATCAGAAATCAATGATTTGTCCGAGTTCATTCCACAAGGGGAAACGTCTCAACGCTTGCTAAGAATGTCTGAACAATACCAAATCAGCATCGGCGCAGGTTTAATTGAAAAGGACAAGGACGGAAATTTCTATAATTCTTACGTAATGGCAATGCCTGATGGCCAGATATCCAAACACAGAAAGCTGCATACATTCGTCAGCGAACACATGAGAAGTGGCAATGAATACACTGTGTTTGATACACCACATGGATGCCGTGTAGGAATCCTGATTTGCTGGGATAATAATTTAGTCGAGAATGTTAGAATAACAGCATTAAAAGGGGCTGATATACTAGTCGCGCCTCATCAAACAGGCGGAACAAACTCTCGCAGCCCTAATGCGATGGGGTTGATTGATCCCCAGCTTTGGCATAATCGTCACCAAGATCCAGATTCAATTCGTTCTGAAATGCAAGGTTCTAAAGGAAGAAAGTGGTTAATGCGTTGGCTACCCGCGCGTGCCCATGACAATGGTATGTTCCTGATCTTTAGTAACGGTATTGGGGTTGATATGGATGAAGTTAGAACGGGGAATGCAATGGTGCTCAATCCCTATGGTGAAATTATCGCTGAAACTGACTGCATCGATAATGATATGGTTATTGCCGATCTCAATGCGAAAGATCTAAATATGTGTACAGGCAGACGCTGGATCAGAGGTCGTAGACCTAATCTATACGCTCCCTTAACGATGGAAGGAAATGAATTGACGCCTTATCAGGCAAGATTCTCAACACAAAAATAGATGGCGTAACTTATTGAGTGGTCGCCAACGAATAATACGTTGGCGATTATGATTATATTGTTTCATAAAGAATCCCTAACAAACTTCGGGGCAAAAATGCGCTAGCTGAGATCAAGCTAGTATTGTGATCATCAAGCGCTTAATTACCGAAGGGGCTTGTCAAAATTCGATAACTAAGAGCTTTCTTTACTTTCCTGTACTCCACCATCATCGTCGGCTACGGTTAAACATATCTTCTCAAACTGATTTAACGTTGCTTGATCTACAGCACCACTTTCGTATAAGTCGTTTACTGTCTCATGCACCATATTCAAAACATCACTCATCTCATACTCACTTTACTACTTAGAAAATTTTGTCCTAACAGTTTAATATCAATAAACCCAACAAAAAACCATCAAGCATAAACTTGATGGTTTTGATTATTAACTGCTCGTTCAGCAGGTTGGTTGCTTTCTTCCTGGCCTACTCTTAGCTGCCTATACGGCAGGACACATGCCGATCTTGCAACGCATATGTATCGGATATTTCTTAGCTGCCTATTCGGCAGGACACAAATTGTAGGTGTTCACGGTTATAGTCTCCTATTTCTTAGCTGCCTATACGGCAGGACACTTTAAAACAAACCCTCTACTTGTGTGCCTAAATTTCTTAGCTGCCTATACGGCAGGACACTCTTGAATATAGCCTCTAACCTTCTGAATCTGCGTGCTTAAAGTCACAATTTATCAAAATACCCTTTTTCTTCTTACTTCTGTAACTCGGCGTTTTTCAAGGTAGTTGTCATCATTCGCTTACTTATTAAGCGGCTTCTCTTTCAGGATTTAGATGAACCTCACCAACTGGTTCACAGTTCCTAATCTTGCCTGACCAACGTGCAGGGTGTCGTTCTCTTGCTATCGACAACACGCACGCTCTGCGTCGTAATATCTCGTTATCTTGACCATTGTGGCGCTCTGATGGCGTGACGTAATTTAACTGACTGTGTTTATGTTCGGTGTTGTACCAACGCACGAACGCCTCTACCCAAGAGCGACTATCTTCAACGCATTTAAAGCCTTTTGTGGGCCAATTCGGCATGTACTTCACCGTGCGGAACAAAGACTCTACATAAGGGTTATCATCACTTACTCTCGGACGACTGTACGATGAAGTGATACCTAACTCCTCCATCTTTGCTCTGAAGGTCAGAGACTTCATTGGAGCCCCATTATCTGAGTGAAGCACCAACGGTTTATTAAAGCATTGCTCACGCATCAGCGTACGCTGCAATAGAACAGATGCTAGCTCTCCACATTCTCTTTCATACACATCGTAGCCGACAACTTTGCGACTATAGATGTCTTCAATGACATACAGATAGTAGTGCTGCCCTTTAACCATAGACGGCAAGTATGTGATGTCCCAGGTGTAGACTTGGTTCGGACCTGTTGCAGTATAACTCGTTGGTTTTGATCGCTTTTGTCGGCTTCGCTGACGACCTCGAGTATGAAGCTGACCTTTCGCTTTCAAAACCCGATAGTAACTCGACTCCGAACCAATATACTCACCTTTATCAAGCAGTGTCGGAACGATTTGAGTCGGTGGTAAACTCGCATATTCTGGGCGGTTGCACACCTCGATAATCGCGTCTCGCTCTTGTTGCGATAGTTTGTTCGCAGGCTCAGGCCTAACGCATGTCGGTCTTTTATCTGCCTGTATTTCACCTTGCTGATACCAGCGTCGATACGTTCTCAAGTCGATTTGAACTTCATGACAAGCGTACTCCAATCGGCAACCACTTTGCTTAGCATCGTGGATAAGAGTAACCAAGTAGTGCCTTTCATCGGTTGAGGTTAGTCGTCCTCTGGCTCTTCCCCGTAAAAGGCTCTCAGCTTTTTTCGCAGAACCAAGAGTGCTGCGGTTTCAGCTAAGGCTTTTTCTTTAAAGCGTAACTCTTTTTTCAGCTCTTTAATTTCAAGCTTGTCAGCTTTAGCTTGTTTCTTTGCTTCAGCCTCACGCTCTTTAGCAGACATAAACCCTTGCATACACTCACTTCGCCAATCTTGCACTTGTTCAGGGAACAAGCCTTTCTCTCGACAATACTGACTGAGTTCATTCTCCGTCATAGAGTAAGTTTCAGCGACAATGGCGAGTTTAGTTTGAGCAGACCACTGCTCTGATGAAGTATTACTATTCGGCACAGCGGCTCCTGAACGTCTAAGTTGCTGCCGCCAATGATACAGGGTTGCTGTGCTAATACCTTCCTCTTTTGCTACTTGGCTTACAGACATTGAATAAGGAGGTAGTAGCTTCTTCAATATGGCTTCTTTTCTTTCTGTTGGAATGCGATTCAAAGCTCACTCATTACCACCCAAACTGGTTAAATCTTAACAGTGACAACTATCCTGCCAGAGGGGGAACTCTTTGTTTTTACTTGCCTAAAAAAGAGCTTGGGAAAAAGGGTTAAAAACGTAACTCAGGTACCGTGCCTTTTCTTTCTTGATTGGTGGCTAAACCATAGCTATTAAAGTTTGCTGTACCGCGCTCACCGACAAACTCCTTTTGTACAAACAACATATAATCTTCCCCGGAAGAACAGCTGGAGATTGGTATTCGATGAAAACTATCGATGACCCGCTCTTCATTAGTGACTGGTAATGATGTTCCAGCACCAAGTAGTTCGGCTCTCGCCATGCTACGTTTGATCCGACGTTTCTTGGATCCCAGAAAGCTTTTCCCGATCGTTTGGTTACGGGTAAACCTCACCTCTACCGCAGTGTCAGGCACCTCACAAACACTAGAAATCTCAAACAAACCTTCATTTACCATCACAGAGAAATAGGGCTGAAAAGAGAGTCCAACCATCATCTCTTTATCTTCGGCAACAAAAGCTATGGTTTGACCAACCGTAACATCACTCCAGTCGGGAAAGCTCACACCTATTTTATTCATGGCTTGTCGGTTATTGACCATAAACAAGTGCATTTGGGATATACACCGTCCTGCCAATAATTCATGGTCGGCTTGTGCAGGCATGTAACGTATTAAGAAATAGTAACGCTTAGTCATATCTATCCCTTACTTCGCTTTAGAACAATTGAATAGGCCGCCTTTGATCAAGACAGACATGATGAAGTGCACATCATTTGGGATGACTTGAGAAGCTGTCATACTTTCAATCCAGTTCTCTGTATTTCTGAGCAGTTGATAGAAGTCATTTCCATGGGACACGTGTCGCCTTGCTATAACGTATTCTCGATCTGCCCCATATTCGTTCACTCTTAATGGTTTATCTGCGTTTTCATGCCACCAATCGTCAATCGATTGCAACGCGGCTCCAACTTTTTGACCATGAAACGCAACGGTTTCCTTCCCGTTCAATAGTTCGACAGTAGCTAACTGCTTAGTAGGGACACCATCTTCTCGGCTATCTAAAAACTCTTGGCTTGGGTAAACCTCATCTCCCCAACCAACTCCAATTTTAGCTTTGACATCCATGTAGAAATATTCGGTCGTATCGGAAAGGGCTCGCATCAAATAGGCTGTGAGCTTTTCTAGGCATTCTGCTGAAGCCTCATCCCAATGACCATACCAAGAAAGCCTTGTTGCGTTTTCTATAATCAAGGTTTGCGAATCACTGGTGGTCACTTCTATCGACAGGTTTCGACACTCTCTGTTGCGCCAAAGCCAACGGCCAAGCAGTATATTCTTTGCGTATCGATGAGCGAGCTCCTGATACCCATTGAGCTCTTTATAAGTATTAGCCAGTAACGAAAGTTTACTGCGCACTTCATCGTCACTACAGATATCTGGGGTTAGAGAATTGGCTCGAATTCGAAGGGGGAATGCACAATAGATATCATCGACACCTGGCTTTACGTAACACTCTTCGATGAACTGAGGATTGGAGTGAGCTAAATCTTGTAGAGCAACATTCTTTTTTACGAACTTGCCCCCTTTATATGCTTCTGCATACCCACCTTTTGGTGCACGCAACCTAGTCCGATCAATTTCAAGGGGACACATCTCACCACTTTTAGATAGATAATAGAAATATGCTTTGCCAGCAGAGAGTGATCGAACGTAATTCAGCTGAGTGCAAAGTTCCATAAGCAATTAATCCCTATAGTTTTTTATAAGAATAGTTTCGCTACTGCATTCTATCGACCAAAAGGCATGATTTAAAAAGTGATCTCTTCCACTAAAACGTACTTCTATGGGGCTAACTCGCTGAGCGAGTCCTATCGCATTCTCTGCATAAGCGTGACAACTGGTGATTGAGTTGCCCCGTTTAGTTGGACGTTCTAACAAATGGTAGCCAATAGAAACTGGTAAGTTATCAGCGTCTTTAGTGATTAAACGTTCTAGCTCATCAAAATCATTCGGCTGTTTTTCACTTGGATATAACCATCGCCCGTATGCTGGTAACCCTTTTAAGACATGGAAAAGCTCACTCCTGCTGGTAAATGTCTTAAGCCACTCAACCTGTGTCGAGAGCTGTGGTTGGTATAATGCCCCTCCGGCGAAAGCAACGGGAAGTGCCGTTTTAAGTGCGGACTTAAAATCTGAAATTCGGCTGTCACTATGGACTCTGATAACTAGGTCTATTTCTAGGTCCGCCAATCGTTCACTACGAATGGTTGATCGCTTCGCGTTAGAAACCGTTCGTGCTTTAGCGACTGAGTTGGGTTCGGTAAGCTTGGCCGTCGGTTGAATGTTCTCACTTCGAACATAAAAAGAGAAACTCGAAAACTCAAACGGGGAATCACAATTAACTAGCTTATTAAACTCTCTTTGATAATGGTGCATGAACCCCCAAATAGCCGTCAAAGAAGGCGCACCACACAGATATGGGTTACTCATTGCGACCGCATCTTGCACTCTCATTGATGACAAATAGATATACTGCTCACCCGTTACCTTATCTTCATTGCCATTTGGTTTACTAAGTTGTTCCAGTAACCATACGATTTGGGCTTTGACGACCTGCATAAGCTTAGGGTGGTAGGCAAACTTCGCGGTATACTTGTTATTCTGAAACGTGAGATGCAAGCGACGGTTAAACTCACTAGCTAAAGAGCCTAGACCCGATTCTGATAGCACTAAAAAGGCTTGAGCTAAAGTGTCATCATGTTCCAATTGCTGTTGATTAGGGTCAGCATCAACGATATCTCTTAACTCAATTAAAGGAAGCATCCAAAGGGCTATCTGCTTTCGCAATATCTTACTTCTAACCTTGCGAGCACTATCCCTCTGCTTCTGTGTTTTTGATGGCTCTGAACCAATTAGATGATTTAAAACCTGACAAACTTTGGCATTAGTTACCTGATAGTCATCAAAGTAGTGACCACTCTTTTTGCGACTTTCAGTTAACGTCCCACCCTGCGCTGGTTTGACGTCTAGCGGGTAGTTTAGGACTTTCATATGCCCACCTAAACTGCCACACAGATTCCCGATACTTGCCGAGTTTGGCAGCGATGAAGACACAAAGCTGAGCTTACTTTCTCGACTTCTCGATCTCACTTCTAACTCTCTTTGGATGGCATGACTGACCACTGGGGTCACCGAAACATAATCATCCCCCCATGGAAACCGCAGTTGCTTGCTGTAAGTGCTGACACTGTCAGGAAAACTATTTTCAGGAAGTTGTTCTTCAATTGTATGTTTTAAGCGAGCAAGTGACTTAATGCCTAAACCAAATTCTTTGAGCAGCTCAACCCAAACAGAGGTTTCTTGCTGAACAAGTGCAAGAAGACTCACGGACTGTGATTGCCAGCGGAAAGGATTCAATAACCACAATGTATGGCGATACACCGCGGAGTTATGCGCCCACCCCAAGCGTTGCTCTAATACTGTGCTTGAAATAAATGCCTCGGTTGTAGTAAGAGGCTGTGCAATTATTCGCTTATCTTTAACTCGGCAGTCTGGAAACTTGAGATTATGGGTGTGGAACCATTTGATTTCATCGAGGGACGCCTCTAGGTTCTCAGCCGCTTTTAAATGCCTTTTAGCACGGGCAACATCCAACCAATCAGAGCATCTATCGGCTTGGTGGCTTGAACTGAGATTAAGCAAGATCGTTAACGCTTCTTTTTCACACCCATCAACACAGACATCTTCCGTATAGGGCATGAACATCTTCTTTAAAGCAGACTGCTTTACTGCTTCGTCTTCAATTGTTAATAAGTCACTTAATTTCGTCATAATTACCACTCTGGTAGATACACACTTAAACCATCACTTTCAGAGCTCATTCGAGTCAACTTTGTTTCGATGACACTTCTTAAAGTAAACGCCGATTCATGACTCGCTATCTTTGTATGCATTCGCGGCCTGATAGCGGCTTTAATCTCACCAAACTCATACAGCCGATACACTTCATCCGTTGTACAAGAGAGCAATGTAGAAGTTTCTAAGGGGCTGATCAGTACATCACCGATATTTCCTTTGCCGCTTGAGGGCACTGTTGCCATTAGCTTTGTAAAGTAAGCTAACACCTGTGCGAGCACGATATTGTGACTCAACTGCCGACTGGGTAACTGACGACAATCTTTAAGCAGAGTCCCAAGAGCTTCGTTGAAAAACACCTTCTTCCAATCTTTTACTCGAACAAGTTCTGCCTTCTCTTTCAAGGCATCAAGGTCTTGCCACAATGCCTTTGGCCAGAAGCCACAATATTCAATGAATGACTCAAAACTGAGGTCATCGATATCGCCATAACGATTTACATACCAAAGAAAAAAACCATAGCGTTCAGATAACGTCATTTCTCCTTTTAGTAATCCCAAGGGTTTTGAATCATTCCCTGACAACCATTGAGCAACTAATACCTCAACCTCTGGCGCATCTTCTACTGGCGAGTTTCGGAGTTCGAAACCACATTCACATTGGTTAATACTCTCGGTACTTTGGTATTCAAGTCTCGACTTACACTCAGGGCAGTGATGAATCAGTTTACAGCCATGATGTTCACAAGCTTGGTGAGAGATAAATTGCCACTGCTGGCGAATGTAAGGGGCTTCGTTAATACACAGAGGGCAAATAGGCGTGAAGCGTTTGCGAAGAAAAGCATAAGGGTAGTCAACACCGAATCTATGTACTGCTTTGTATTGTGGAGAGAATTGAGCTTTTGAATGTAATAGCGCTAAGCGCAGTACACCAAAGTTGTTAAGCTTTAATTGGTTCTCAAGATGGATAAGAACCCGCACTCGCATTTGGCTTGTGGTTTGAGCGTGGTAGATATTGACTCGGTTGAGCTCTAAGGGGAAAGCACCAGCAATCGCCTCATGCTGATCCATGGTGTCGAACCAGATATCTTCGGCGAAATGAGAAAATCGCTCGTAACCTTGCTCTTGCGATAAACGCAACAAGAAGCTTTCGAGCGATTCATCAGAGTAAAGTTGAATGTCCGTGTTCACATGCCACCACTAAAACTTAGAATATCTAAGTTTTAGTATGGGAGGTATCTAGTATATTGCAACCATAAACTTTAGTGATTTCCATAATGAAACATCATCAATCTTACTCATGGTACTTTCTAGCTCAGAGATACTATTCCTATCAAACTGATGGCATTAGGCTAAGTAACTTTTGCCCCATTTCGTGCCAGTAGCATTCAACCTCACAAATCACTGTGAGGTAGTTTGACCTACATTTTCTTATCTGTGTAATGTCTAGTAAGCTGGGGTCTTACCAGCTTTTCATTGGGCGTTGATATGCGTGCGACAAAATTTACAGTAAGGATGTAATTTGCAAATTAGACATTTAGAAGAGTTTGATCATAAAGATCTTCATAGTATTTATAGCTTTCCTGAGGTGATGGCAAACACTTCACAGCTTCCTTTCTTGAGTTCTTCGCAAGTTTCAAGTTTATTCACAGCATCAAATCAGTACACTTTAGTAGCTGAAATTGACGACAAAGTGGTTGGGCATGTAACGCTATTCCTAACGAATAAAGCCCGTGACAAGCACACAGCATCTATTGCGATCGCAGTTCACCCTGAAAGCCATGGCAAAGGTGTTGGAAAGGCATTGATGCACGAAGCGATCAATCAATCTGACAACTGGCTAAACCTAGTTCGTGTAGAGTTAGAGGTGCATGCTGATAATATTTCGGCAAAAGCCCTATACGAAAAGGTTGGTTTTGAAACCGAGGGAATTAAGCGTTTAAGTACGTTCAAAAATGGTCGGTACATAGATATGGTTCTTATGTCGAGAATCAGTCCAGCGTTCGAGATGAACGCATAACAAGAGCCTTTAAGACACTTTTTCTAATCCAACGTACCTTAAAAGTTACAATATCTCTAAAACACTTTTGTCCAAATACGAGTTTCAAAGTCGTACCTGGACTGTAAACGAATCAGTTCAAAAATGCCGATAAAATCCTTTGTCTAAAGTTTCCAAAGTAAAGATCTTCATTCAGTAAAGAAGGTAGCTCTACAGTAGAGCCCCTTCTATTTTCCCAAACGATTTCATTCTCTACAGCGATAGGAGTCAAACCGTTTCGCTCACTCCGCTGGCACTCTGACTTTGAAGCAGGGTTCTCGCAAGCTGCAAAATTGATATCATGCTTAACCAACATGCAAGCTTCTGGAATATCCTGCTCAATTCTTTCAGCAAACCCAATCAAACTCTCTTCAGCAAAAGTATACAACCACGCTTCTTGGTTGGGGGAATCATTGATTCTTAAAATTCGCCCGAGCACTTGCCTGAAGTACAGTTCCGTTTTTACCGAACTCATATGACAGCAAACCTGCAGCCTTGGAATATCCGTTCCTTCACTGATCATCCCAACACTGACTATCCACTGAACCTTTGAGTGACGAAAAGACTCAATTTCGTGTAACGGATTATCGTGATGATAAGTCACGATGCATGCTGATTGATTAAAGTGCTCAACAAGTCGCTTTTGAATGTCTTTGGCATGCTTAATAGAAGATGCGACCACCAAGCCTCCAGCACTTGGGGATTCTTGCCTTATCTGTGCTAGCTTTTGGCAACCACTATTCAATATGTAATTCATAGCGTCTTCGTTGTGGATGACGCTTTGATAAGAGACATCGGATTGTTTAAGGCAATCAAGAATTGAAGCGAAGTGTTGATTGTCACTGCCAGCCTTAACGCTCAGGTGTTCATTATCTATTAAAACGATTTTAGGGTGGCGGCATACCTTATCTTCAACGGCCTGTTGCAAGCCGTATTGGTAATCGCAAACAACCTTGCCATCAGGATCTGAATACTCAGCCATGACAATCGGTAGTCGATCAGAACGCCAAGGAGTACCCGATAGCGCCAGAGTATAACGAGCAAAGCCTTGGATCTTACTGACAATTTCTAGCCCCCATGAGTTTGACCGCCCCTCATCATCAAATGAACAATGGTGGATCTCATCAAATACCACTAGTACTCGATACTTACTGACGGTGCTCCAAAAGTTTTCATCCAAAAAACGGATGGATTGATAGGTGTAAGAGCCCCCAAGAGAACCCAAACCTCCATTAAAGGAACATTCGAGCTTCCATGAAAAGGTCTTTTGCATCCCTTCCGCAACAGTCAGTGAAGGAGAGAAACACAGTACTAAGTCAATCATGCCTATTTCAAATAACCGACTCGCAACCTCGGCGGCCATAACAGTTTTACCCGATCCAGGAGTCGCTTGGCAGAAGAAGTGTGAATGCATGTTTGAAGTGAATTTCTCGACAGCTTGAGCTGCACACTCGGCTTGCCATGCTCTTAACATTGAGGAGCCTTACTTTGGGCAACTTGCATCCAGTTGGTTAGTGCATTAATTCTGCCTAATAGCTTGGCTGAGCGTTCTCTTGCTGCATTAAATAGCGGCTGCATATCTTGCTTGTTGCTTGGAAAACGCGTTAACAACGATTGGTATTCCTCAATCTCGCCCAAAGTAATCGCCAGTTCGCCTTCATGATGTTTCTTCTCTTGCTCTAGTGCATTTAGAAAGCACTCTGGAGTCTGAATAGCTATTGAATCGACCTTAGCTTTCTTATTTCGCCCCGATCTAGGCTCAATTGTAAGCGCTTTGAATTCGCTAGTTTGATGGTAGCGCTTGTCTCTTCGAGACCCAATGACAGAAAGCCAGCCTTTCTCCTCAAATGATAGAAGTTGCTTATAAACATACTTTCGAGCGTCGTCCTTGCTCGGAAAGGTTGAAGCACCGTTTAGCAAAGCATCCCTAGCTTCTGTGACGGAGAAATTATCCATCCCTTTTTCAATCAATAGGTTAAACATATGAGGGTTAATTCTGGTTACTTTCTTCATGTGACTCTTACATGCAATAAAAACTTAGGATTGCTAAGTATACAAAAATCAGTAAAACTTAGACAATCTAAGTTATCTAAAGGTTGAAAAGAAATGTGTAAGTGCAAAAAGACAACCCCATCCCAGCGAGGCTCAAAGCTGCGCGTAAAAAAGCCAAGATCACCCAAAAAGATTTAGGGGTGAAAATTGGTATGGAGCAGAGTTCTGCTAGCGGTCGTATGAATCATTACGAGAAAGGCAGACATGTACCCGATATTGGTACGCTTGAACGTATGGCTGAAGAGTTAGGTGTTCCCTTGAACTACTTTTTCTGTAGGAACGAATTGAGCGCTGAGTTAGCGTGCGCCATTGATAAGATGAGTGATGAAGAGAAGGCGGTGTTGCTGGAAAAACTAGCGTCTCAATGATTTGGTTATCAACATCGCAGTTTTATACTTTCAGGCTACTTGTACTTAACAACGTACTCAGCGGTAATGCATCTGTAAATCGGGGGGTGAGAATCCTATCCTCTGCTGTAATTGCTCTCGTATTGTACGCTGAACCTTTATCTATTTGCTCTAATATCACCTGTTCTAATGAACATTCAAATGGGTTCTCCAAATAGGGGAATTTCAGTATGAATGTCCTAGATAGTACTTCTTTATTCAACGTACTTTTGTTCTCTTTAAAGCTCATTATCATGGCATCTTTCAAAAAGTGCTTGAGCCTTCGACACTCTCCACGACACATTGAAAACAAAGGATATAGAATTTCATTCTTAGTCAGTATTGGCGTTTGCTCGTAGCCCATTCTAGAGGCTAGTCCAGCCACAAATCTAGCAAAGTGTTTCTTTTGTTTAGCATCAATACTGTATTGAGTGTTGATATTTTTCGCGTCACTTTCAACCTGAAGCAATTTAAAATAATTGATTTCTCTGCGCCAACTCAATCGAGAGTTCCACTGCGGCTCCTTCGCGATAACATCAGCATAAGGCATTCCAACCAATACAAAGGATACACCGGCTTCCTCACTGATATATTTAAATGTATTAGCGATGGTTTGTCTTTCATCCGCAGTCGAAAACTCCACAAGCTCTTGAATCTCATTAACAATAATGAGCTCGACAGATTTACGTTTTAACTGAGTTACCACTCCTTCAGCAAGTGCAATTTCATTCCTCTTTCGTACTGAACGTCCTCCTGATTTTGAGTCCAGATCAACGAGAAATTGAGTCAGAGTATTTTGTTCATTTACTCGGCTAGGAATTCGGGTACTTAGGACTGTTTGCTTGGACCAACTCGTTCCTGTATTGAAGCGTGAAAGGTAGTTATTGATCAAAGCGGTTTTTCCACTTCCCGATTCGCCTGTTAATAGGAATGACTCAGGTTCACCGCCTAGTAATTGATTAAAGCGAAGTTGGTCAAATATCGAATAGATCTCCGTAATTTCGGGGTACTCAATAAAACAATTATCGTAGGCTTTCAATTGTTCACACTGCATGGAAGTAAAATTCACGATTAGTAGCCCTCTATCTCTTCAAGATCATCATCGTCCAATGATAGTTGAGTACTAACAACGTTTAATGCTGAATTACTGCTTTCAGTTTTTCTAACGATTGAGCCAGGTCCTTCCGTGCCAACATCTCTGTATTTTGCAATCTTAGAAGTGTTCCCTGTTTTAGGTTGGGTGAGCTTTTTGTTTTTAGAAATACGCATTCTCTCAGCTTCCCCTTCAATAAGAGCTTCCATATAGAGATAGGTATCGGCTAAAGACTCTTCATTGACGAGGCTTCGGGTATTCAACCTGCGCACTCTTTGAATTCGCTCATGTTCGAACAACGAAAGTCCATTGGTATACCCACTGTTATCAACCGCTGGGACTTTTATGTATTTCTTTTCTGATTCAAGAAAAACGTAGATAGCGCTTATGTCCGACGGATCGGTTTTTGTCCTGACGAAGAGTTTCCCTTGTGAATTAACCGAATTGTATTTTCGATACTCTATGAGCTCATCCGATTGATAGCGCAAATTGTGCAACCTTATCCCAGCGATCCCTATCGTCCGGTGCCTTAACAACCCCAACTCAATACGTAACTCGGCCGCAGCTTGCCCTTGGTAGAAATTTGGAAGCCATTTCGATTCATTCCACTTATGATAAGGGACATTCCTTTCTCGACTATCAGAGTCCATGTGATAACGGTCGATAACCCATTTATGTATTAACTCCATAAATACAGAAACTCTAACGGCAGACTCTTTTTTAGGGTCGTAATCTTTAAGCTGAGTGGGATTTGTGAATGTTTTTCCAGGCAGAGCGTTAACCAACCCCTTGTTTAGTAGATCAAATAACTTTTCTATACCGGTCTTTCTCCACGGTTTGGCAGCTTGGCTGTATTGAATATCCGACACCAAAGGTCTCAAAGAGTCCTCTAGGCTATCACTCCAAAACTCTGCACCATTATCAACGACCAGATAGTCTATTTTTCCATGACATGGCCAATCGTTTATTATTGAAGGATATTTTTCGCTTACCCAGCGCTTGTCTAGCAAAGTACTTAATAGTGCTTTTCTGACGGAATCAAAACTAGGCTCTCTAAAGTTAACGCTGAAGCCGACGATGCACTTACTAAACCTGTCATAGAGCATGGTTAGATATGGGCGGCCTAATGGAATATCCAATTCATCATCAATCAGTATGACAGGGACTGGAGTATGGTCAATTTCAACGTACTCCATCGGTTTCGTCGCCTCTATTTGCTGGCCTACAGAACGAAATTCTCTATCTGCATATCGCTCTCCATACCTTTCCACTGCAACATCATAGGGTGGTAAACTATTCACTCTGTCATAAAATGCTCTTTGGCTAATTCGCTTGATTTTGCCTTCGACTATTTCTTGATTGGCTTTAATTACTCGGCTTTTGTAATAGCGGTAAGCCTCTGCAACGCTTAAACGCTCTTTAGTCAGGTATTTTTTTTCAATCGCTTCATCAATGAGCGACTGTGAATCTGTATGAAAGGTTCTATTTCCTTTTTGGGCGTGTTTAGGAATGAGCGAAAGAACGGCTCTCCCTGATTCAAAATACATTTTCTTCCAGCCGGCAAGAACTCGCCAACTCGGTGGAGATAGCCCTAGCTCTTGTTCAACCTGATTTAAAATCGGTACAAGATTTTTTTTTGTCCACCCACCTTTTAGACGTTTTTCAGTAAATTGAATGACTTTAAGACGTCGTAATGCTTCTTGTTGAGTTTTTACAGGATAGGTATCAATGGAAGGGAGATACGATTTATCTTCTTCAAATAAATCACTCGGTATTTGGGTTACTAATTCCGCTTCGTTGGCAGAAGCTTCCATTTCATCAATGAAACCAAAAACGTCATCAAAATCTGACGTCATACCTAACACCAAACGTAGCTATTCAAACCAAAATCAGAGCTTTTAATATCAGTCTTAACTCTCCCTGACGATAGCCAGCAGAGTGTTGATATCAGAGTTTCATGCTCAGACAGTCCTAAGTGATCGGAGATTTCGCGTAATTGTACTTTCTGTCTACGTTGTATAAATCCGAGAACAGACTTTTGCGCTTTAGTGATGGTATGCAAACCAGAGTAACGATGTAACAGCTTTAAGTTACTAAATATTGGGTCAATACGAATTTGTTTCTCTGTCACTAAAACAAGGCGTTTTCCTTGTTCTTCTAGTGCTACTCGCTGTTTTTCAGCAAATCGGAGCCTGAAGTCTGGTTTTAAAATCTGGCTTGAGTGCTTAACCTCAATAAGAGTAGATTGGTCGTTATGATTATCGGCTAAAAAATCTGGCGTATAACGACACTTGCGACCATTAAAATAGTAATAAAAACCGTGTGGTTGAGATATGAACCCTTTAACATCAGGGTTATATTCGAGATGGAAACAAAAATCGAACTCTAAAACAGAGAGAGTGCGGACAACAGCATCATTTTTCAAGCTCATGAACTTGCAGATATTGTGAACGTGAGAGGATTTTTTGGTTTGGTCGAACATAGTGCGCATCACTTTTGTTGTAAACCTACAACAAAAAATAGACTATGCTGACTTATAGTGCAAATTTGCTAACTTCTTTGCAATTTATGCTAAGTTAGTTTGCAAACATCAGAAGGGTGGAAGCCCCAGCCACATCCCGGCACACACGTCGCCTGCTGCGGCTGCTCCCTTCCAGGCCTGACCGAGTTCACAAGTTAGTGTTGCGGGAGGACCAGAGCCTCCATAGATTCTTTTCTAAGAGGCTTACCTCAAAGAGTGATTGGATTATTAAGCATCGCGGCAACCATTGCAAGCACAAAGCGACTCTTTTTAAACAAATGTGGTTCAAGTGATTACCCTTTACTCAACACACAGTAAAACTGTCGGATAAAGCATCACCTTTGTCTTTTTTTCATAACACATTCATTCAAGTTGCCAGTGCTTAGCTCTGTTCAGGAGAAACGACATTACCAACTCACAACTAGAGGTCGGCGTCTTCGTTCTCTTCCGTTCGAAGAATGTAGTCTGTCATCCACGCAGTGCCCAGCAAGCATAACCACACCACAAATACCGGGCTAGGCACTTCGATGCTTGGGCTGATCACCAGAGCAGCAAAGCCAGCCGTCGGCAATGTCCAACACAGTAACTTGTTCCAGCGGAAGGTCTTCAAGCGAGTCAACGCTTCCATCGAAGCCATAATGCCCGTAACGCACAAGGCAACTAAAGCGGCATAAGGCAAATCGGCGACCCATAATGGAAGGATCAAGATAAGTGACCACCAGCTGTGTCGGCTGACAGGTTTAAGGTGATTTGCAGCCCACCAGATGACCATAATCGATAAGGTTTGCACTAGGGTTACCCAAGCGGATCCATCCAGCTTTCCGGCGGATTGCGTGACCATGATCCCCACTTGTAAGGTCGTGACAATCAAACCGGATATGATCACGACCGATAGGCTACTGCGCTTTGAAAAAACCACCATCAGCAGCGGGAAGAGCACCCAGACACTGACTGAAAGCGTAATAGGTTGCAGGGGTAAGGTTAAACCATAAGCTGTCATCGACGCGAGCAAAGCTAATCCTGCAATGCCGCCTTGAGGTAAAATCCACAGTGCCGGGATCACCATTGCAAGCACAGGGATGTCCCCGCCGCTTAAACTGATTGCTCTCGCACAAACAACCGCCAATAATGTGGTTATCAAGAACTGAAACGTTGAAAATACCATAGCCATCTCCTTCTACCGATCCGTGGTATTAATGAACTAGGAACAATTAGTATGGACCAATTTTTGACCCAAATCTTTGCAGTGATCCACCAAATTCCATATGGAAAAGTCACAACTTATGGAGACATAGCACGTTTTTCAGGATTTCCTGGCTACGCACGCCATGTTGGAAAAGCATTGGGCAATTTACCGGAAGGCAGCAAGCTACCTTGGTATCGGGTGATCAACAGTAAAGGGGAGATCTCTTTGAAGGGAGATTCGTTTGATCGCCAAAAGCAGCACCTGCTCGAAGAAGGGATTAAAGTCAGCGACACTGGTAAAGTAAAACTCCGGATATACAAATGGCAGCCCTAGAGCTGCCATCAATCACTTATTCACTAGCCAAGTTGCGTTAAAGAACAAACCTTAACAATGGCACCCAAATCTAAATTAACGAACGCCGACCAAGCGCAGGTCTACGTGTTGAGTGTTTTCAACGTCGGTAATGACAGAGCGAATAGTGTCGGTCGTGAAACGAAGTTGACCGTCAACATGAATTGTTGCACGTAGATTATAGCGGTGAGTTGCGTTGATCTTGTCGTCGTCGTAGCCAAGTTCGAATGCGAACGGAACTTGCTTACCATCTGTTGTGAATTCTTGAGTCGCAATAACTTGCGATGGGGCATCAGCCAGTGACACATCTTCCAATGTCACAGTGACAACGGCATTATCTGGCAATGCAATTCTTTCACGATAAGCGACCGTGCCAGAAATCACTTGTGTGTACTGTGCTACCGCTTCTTGAGAAGCATTCGCTCCTGTTGTTGCTTGACAACCCACAAGTAAGCCAAACGAGACCAAAGACGTGATTAGAATTAGAGCCTTTTTCATATTTAATTTCTCTCAACATGCTTGCCGGACTCGACAAATCTAACGACAATTATAAGAAAGCTTTGATATTCTGTCTTGAAACCCTATGATTTATTGACAGATATTTAACTGAGTTAAGCGATTAGCGCACTAATCTAACACTCATTTTACGAAGAGGTATGCGGGCGATGAGTCAACCTTTACAAGAATTACTGAGTTTACTTCAGCTAGAAAAGCTAGAAGAAGGTTTATTCCGAGGGCAAAGCGAGAACCTAGGTCTGCCGCAAGTGTACGGCGGTCAGGTATTAGGACAAGCGCTATCCGCTGCTCGCTATACCGTACAAGATGACCGAAGTGTCCACTCATTCCATAGTTACTTTCTATTTCCCGGCGATCCTGAAAAACCAATCATTTACGATGTTGAAAACCTAAGAGATGGGCGCAGCTTCAGTACGCGTCGCGTGAAGGCGATTCAAAACGGTCGCCCGATTTTCTACCTCACCGCATCTTATCATGGCGATGAGCCTGGGTTTGAACACCAAAATGCAATGCCAGATATCCCAGGGCCTGAAAATTTCGTCTCTGAAACCGAACTCGCTAGCCACATCGCCGAATTTTTACCTGAAAAGATGCGTAGAGCTTTCTGCAGTGAAAAGCCGATTGAAATGCGCCCTGTCACGGTTGTTAACCCACTTCAACCGAGAAAAACCGAGGCGAAACAATATCTTTGGGTGAGAGCCAATGGTGCGCTACCAGGCAATCACTTAATTCACCAATATCTGCTGGCGTATGCGTCAGATTGGGGATTTTTGGTGACGGCATTACACCCGCATGAAGTCTCGCTAATGACACCAAAATTCCAAGTCGCGACGATTGATCACTCTATCTGGTTCCACCGTCCCTTTAAAATGGATGAGTGGCTCCTGTATGCGATTGAAAGCCCGACGGCAGCGAATACGCGAGGCCTTGTTCGTGGCGAGATATTTAACCAACAAGGTGAATTAGTCGCAACTGCAGTTCAAGAAGGCGTCATGCGTTTTACCAAATAACCAGTAAACGCTTAGCAAGTCGTGAGTAGGAAATAACCAAATGAAAAAGGGGCTAGGTGTGATACCTAGCCCCTTTGATTTCAATATTTTTTAGGTTGAGACAACACTGCGATAGCCGCCATTGGCCACTTAATCCAAAACTATCCTCTGCTCTGCTTCGAGCACTCTATTTTGCTTAGAGACCTCTAATCTTCTTCGAGTATAAAAGTAGACTCACCTTGAACTCGCGTTTTAATACCATCGCCCGCATCGCGCAACAGATTAAATGGTGACAGCACCACACCTTTCACGGCCCCTTCGGCAGCCCCCTGAGCCAAGGCTTTACTCTTATCGACTAGTACATTGGCTTGTACCAAAATAGCTGGTACTTCGGCTCTGAGCATTTCCGATTCAGTAACGATCGCCGGAATGGTTTGCTCGCGGTAAGACTGGCTCTCAACCAGTATCGGCGGCATCACATCCACACGGTATCGCTCCAGCTCGGTCAAGGTTGCAGGTATGACATCGGTTCTAACCAACCTTACCTCGGTTGTCACGCTTTTTACTTCTTCTAAAATGGCGGGGATCTTACTGTCGACTGATGAGGCGGTGTGATTCACTTGTTCGATGGTTTTTCGAACCTCTTCAACGGTCTCTAACACTTGTGGTGCCAACTCATCCACATGCTCTGCAAAGACTAACCATTCTTCAACTTTCAAACCTTTAGTCAGTATTGATAAGTCTTCGATAACCTGCGGGTACGTATCGACGATTTCTCCAACTTTATTGGTAAACGAATAGAGGGTGTAACCTAAGTAAAAAATGGCCACAGCCAACACCAATTGGATAGCGGTTGATACTTTTGCAAACATGAAAAATCCTTTTCTTGATCGATTCCTAGCTTATTTTTGACTCGCTCTCGCGTATTAATTATCAGCTCTAAGTTTCGCTGGTTCTATGAACCTTTACTTGACTAACATGAAACAAAACTAGCTGTAAAACAAGCATTAAAGCGGTAGTGCAGTAGTGTACTTCAATGGCTCCATGGCAAAAGTGGACGTCACGTTGGAGATTCCATCGATGCTGTTGACCAAGCGTTTGTAAAAATCATCAAAGCACTTCATGTCTTTGACCTGTACCTTCATCATATAGTCATACTCGCCCGCCATACGATAGAACTCCATCACCTCAGGAAATTCCGACACCGTACTCACAAACCGTCCATACCATTCATGCGAGTGGTCACTGGTTTTGACCAATACGAATGCCGTAAAGGAAAGATCGAGTTTTTCGGGATTCAATAACGCGACTCTTTTCTCAATAATACCATTATCTTCAAGACGCTTAAGTCTTTTCCAACAAGGGGTTGTGGTGAGATTGACCGCTTCAGAAATGTCATTCAGTGACAGCGTGCTGTCTTGTTGCAGTAATCCTAAGATTTTTTTATCTATGGCATCTATCAAAATTTCACCAAAATTCATTTAAATAGAATTATTTTCTACAATTCAAGCAAATCAAAGCAAATATGGCAAAGTTTTTCTCTTTGAATGCCGCTAAATTATCCCTATTCCTATTACAACAAATTCCGACTCAAGATCAGGAGAACGTCGATGTGTACAGATCACCAATGGATTAACAATGCGATTCGTAAAATTGAAGCCGATTACCAACGCTCTGCGGATACGCACCTCATCAAGCTTGAGCTACCCAGCGTGCAAGGCATTGATATTTACCTTAAAGATGAAAGTACCCACCCGACAGGATCATTAAAGCACCGTTTAGCACGTTCTCTTTTCCTCTATGCTATTTGTAATGGTTGGGTTGGCCCAGAAACCACGATCATTGAATCGTCTTCGGGTAGCACTGCGGTTTCTGAAGCCTACTTTGCACGGTTACTTGGCCTTCCGTTTATCGCAGTCATGCCCAAACGCACTGCGAAGAAAAAGATAGAGCAGATTGAATTCTATGGCGGCAAAGCGCATCTGGTTGATCGCTCTGACCAAATCTACGCTGAATCGCACCGCTTAGCGCAGGAGCTTAATGGTCACTACATGGATCAATTTACTTACGCAGAACGAGCGACTGACTGGCGCGGAAACAACAACATCGCCAACTCGATTTTCAACCAAATGCAGATGGAAGATCACCCTATCCCAACTTGGGTGGTCATGAGTCCGGGCACCGGGGGCACTTCGGCGACCATTGGCCGTTTCATCCGCTACCAACAGCATCAAACCAAATTGTGTGTGGTCGATCCTGAACACTCGGTATTCCATGAATTTTTCACCACGGGGAATGCTACTGTAACCAGTGAAACATTCAGCAAAATTGAAGGCATTGGCCGCCCGCGAGCCGAGCCAAGCTTCATTGCTGGTGTGATAGATGAGATGCGTAAAATCCCAGATGCCGCCAGTATCGCCACCACACATTGGCTGTCTGATATGCTTGGCCGCAAGGTTGGCGCATCAACTGGCACTAATATGTATGGTGTACTTCAGCTGGCAAGCGAGATGAAAGCGCGTGGCGAAACGGGATCTATCGTGACGCTACTGTGTGACAGTGGTGAGCGTTATCTCGACACCTATTTCAATGATGAGTGGGTCAGCCACAATATTGGAGATCTCCAGCCCTTCGCTGCACAGCTAGAAGCGTTCACGAAAACGGGTGAGCTTGCTTAAGTCCTACGCGAACCGGGCTAGTCTGATATGCTCAAAATGAAAGAGCCCATCAAGGGCTCTTTTATTCTATTAATCAATCACTAACGAGAAAGATCACTCTGGCTTTTGCTTCGCTTCGAACGCCGCAAGCTGAGCTGGCGTAGCTTTTGGTTGGTGGTTTTGTTTCCACTCATCATAAGTCATGCCGTATACGCGCTCACGTGCGTCATCGATATCTAAGTCTAGGCCTTGTTGTTCTGCTTCCGCTTTGTACCACTTACTAAAACAGTTACGGCAGAAACCCGCCAAGATCATCAGGTCAATATTCTGCACATCTTTGTTATTGTCGAGGTGTGCTAACAGTCGGCGAAAGGCTGCTGCATCGAGCTTATCTTGCTGTTCTTGAGAAAGATTTTTGTATTTGAATTCAGCCACTTTACTTTCCTTCATTCGATTAATTTTATTATATTCATTCATTGAGCTCTGTTTGTTATACAAAAAAAACCTGCGATTCGCTAGGAGCAAATGCAGGCTTTTCAATAAGCTTAGATTATTTCAACGTATTAACCGTGAGAGGCTCGTCCCACATTGTCATGGCTGAGCTGTTTGTTTAGCTCCGCTTCGACGTGGCCTGGCGCACGAGTGGTCCCTGAAATCAGTCGATACATCGCTGGAATAACGAACAGCGTCACCAAGGTCGCAAAGCCCATACCAAAGAAGATCACCGTACCCACAGCCACGCGGCTTTCGTAACCCGCGCCCGTCGAGATGATCAATGGGATCGCACCCGCCAGCGTCGTAAACGCGGTCATCATGATAGGACGTAAGCGTCGCGCTGCCGCATCAATGATCGCTTTTTCAAACTCAATGCCACGATCGCGAAGTTGGTTGGCAAACTCAACGATCAAGATGCCGTTCTTGGTCACCATACCGATCAGCATGATCATGCCAATCTGGCTGTATACGTTGAGCCCTTGACTCATGAATACCAAGCCTAAGAAGCCGCCAAAGATCCCCATCGGAACAGTGAACATCACCACCAGCGGGTTAATGAAGCTCTCGAACTGCGCTGCCAAAACCAAATACGCAACTAGCATCGCTAACGCAAACACCACTAAGATGCTCGACTGGTTCTCTTTGAAGTCTTTTGACTCGCCCGAGTAGCTCACGGAGATATCGCCCGGAAGATGCTCAATGGCTTGCTCATCAAGGAAATCAAGAGCATCACCCAACGTGTAGCCTTCCATGAGGTTTGCTTTGACGGTGACCGATTTTTGCTTATTGTAGTGCGATAAACGGATCGCTGAAGCCACTTCTTCAATATCGGTCAGGGTATCGAGCGTCACCAATTCACCCGACTGAGTTCGCATGTAGATTTGGCTTAAATCGTTCGCGTTGTTGAAGCTGTTTTCGTCACCACGCAAGTAAACATCGTACTCTTCACCACGCTCAACGAACGTGGTTTCACTGCGGCCGCCGAGCATGATTTCTAGCGTATCTGAAATGTCTGAAACACTCACACCAAGCTCTGCTGCACGCTGCTTGTCAACCGAGACCAATAGCTCTGGCGTTTTCTCAGAGTAATCGATATCCGCGCCTTCCATCATTGGCGAATCTTCCGCTGCTTGCTTTAACAGCTCCCCCCATTTTTGAAGCTCGGTGTAATCCGACCCGCCTAAAACGAATTGAACCGGCTCACTTGAACCACCTTTAAAGCCAGGCATGAAGGGGAAAACGCGCACATCAGGAATATCACCTAAAGACTTACGAACTTCGTTCAAGGCTTGCTGCGCGGTAACATCACGTTCATCCCAATCATCCAAGATCATGATAACGAAGCCGGTTTGGTCGCCCGCATTACCACCAAAGGCTGGTGACTGAATACTGAATGATTTCAAGAAACCTTGACCAAGCAGAGGCATTAGGCGCTCTTCAACAAGCTCCATGTTGGCCGACATACGGTTGTAACTGGTGGCATCTGCACCACGCACAAACGCAAAGATTACGCCTCGGTCTTCTTGTGGCGTCAATTGTGAAGGCACTTGTTGCATCAAGCCATAGCTGCCACCCATACACGCAATAATGATGACCGGTGCCGCCCAACGCCAACCTAACGCACGGCCCAGCGCGCTCCGATAGCCTTGCTCTAACTTACCGAAAACACGCTCAACAAAGAGGTTAAAGCGGTTCGGTTTAACATTGCCTTTTAGAATTTTACTGCCGAGCACCGGCGTTAAGGTTAATGCGACGATGGATGAGAAGATCACCGACATTGCCAGCAATACCGAGAATTCTGTAAACAGTAGGCCTACCATGCCATCCATGAACGAAATTGGCAGGAATACCATCACCAATACCAGCGTGGTCGCGATAACCGCAAAGCCGACTTCACGAGTTCCTTTATAAGCAGCAAGCAGTGGCGATTCACCACGCTCGATATGGTGGAAAATATTTTCAACCACCACGATGGCGTCATCAACAACCAAACCGATAGACAGGATCAATGCCATCAAGGTGATAAGGTTGATCGAGAATCCGAAATAGTACGCAGCAATAAACGATGAAATCAACGAAACCGGAACCGTCACTGCTGGGATCAACGTAGCGCGGGCTTGACCAATAAAGATGTAGAGTACGAGGATAACCAAGCCACCGGTAATAAACAGTGTGCTATATACCTCAGAGATAGAACGGTCGATAAACACCGTTGAATCGTAATCAACTGCTAGGCGCGTACCATCAGGCAAGAACTTTTGAACCGCCTCCACTTCTTTGTGGACTAGGTCAGCGACCTCAAGCGGGTTCGCATCTGATTGAGGCACGATACCCATGCTAACGTTAACGATGCCGTCACTCTTGAACGTTGAGTTCTCGTTTTCAGCGCCAATGTAAACATCCGCTACGTCTTTCAAGTAGATAGGTGTGTTATCAGAGGCTCGTTTAACTACTAAGTACTCAAAATCTTGAGCTTCGGCGTACGAGCGCGCGGTACGAACCGACATCACAATCGCATCGTTACGTACTTCACCACCTGGGCTTTCAATGTTCTCACTCTTTAGTGCCGCAGTAATATCAGCAGCCGTCACACCGCGACCCGCCATCAACGCAGGCTTGAGCTTCACATACATCACCTTGTATAAGCCGCCCGAGATATCGACTGAGCTCACACCAGAGATCAAACTGAAGCGATCAATCAACACACGTTCGGTGTAATCGGTTAGCTGTGTTCGGTCCATCTCCGTCGAACTTAGGTTGATATAAACCGAGGCTTCACCGCTACCGTTGTTTTTATAAACAATCGGATCGTCGGCTTCATCGGGTAATGAGCGCTGGGCACGAGCCACCGCATCACGCACATCACTGACACCGGTATTGAGGTCATAACCGAGTTCAAAGGTGATGGTGATACGCGACATGCCGTTGCGCGTTGTGGATTCGATTTCATCGATGCCACTGATGCCGGACAGCTGGTCTTCAAGGTTGGAGGTGATTTGACTCTCAATAATGGTTGCAGACGCGCCTTCATATCGAGTCGTGATCGATACCACAGGGTTTTCAATATCGGGCATCTCGCGCACGGCAAGCTTACTGAAAGAGACAATACCAAACACAACCAATAGCAGGCTCAATACGATAGCCGCTACTGGTCTCTTTACAGAAACATCAGATAACAACATTAGTTAGCACCTTCTTGTGCTGGCTTATCGAGAGTATCCGGAGTTGGACGCTCATCACCTAGCTCTTGAACTAATATGCCATCTCGCATGTTAACAATGCCCTGCACCACGATCTTCTGACCAACCTCAATGCCCTTTTCGATCACAACTTCGTTATCGATACGTGCGCCAAGGAAAACTTCAGTACGAGTCGCTTTATTGTCTTCACCAATCACGTAAACAAAGCGTTTAGTGCCTGAGTATTCCAACGCTTGTACAGGGACGATCGGTGCTTCAACCGGCGGGAAGTCCATATCAGCCGCCACTAACATGCCTGGCTTTAGGTAATCATTATTGTTATCAAAGTGAATTCGAACTCGCAAGTTCAAGGTTTCTGCATTGATACGAGAATCAATGCCAACTACTGTTCCGGTAAATTGAGTATCACCCCACGCGCTAGTGCGAGCGGTGACTTTCATACCTTTTGATAACATAGAAAGGTAGCGTTCTGGGATCTGCAGGTCTAACTGCATCACAGATAGATCATCTAGAGTCACCAGTTCAGTTCCTGATGTCACCATTTTGCCTCGGCTAAAGTCGATAAAGCCGACCGTGCCAGAGAAAGGCGCACTGATATGAAGATCTTTTAAGTTGGCATTTGCCGCAGCCAAACGAGCATTCGCAATCTCAACATTGGTCTTCTGTGCATCGATTTCCGTTTGAGTGATCGCATTACGCTTCACCAAGCGTTCAAACTCGGCAAGCTTACGCTGCTCATCTTTTAGGTAGGCTTTGGCTTCTGAAACTGCGGCTTTGGCTTTGTCATCATCGAGTTTCACCAACATCTGACCTTTGGTGACTTCTTGATTAGCTTTGACGTTAATAGAATCGACTCTGCCCGCCACTTCAGAGGTGATCATCACAGATTGTTCGGCTTCTAACTTACCGACCAAAGAAAGAGATTGGCTAACTTGGTGGATATCAACCTGTTCAGTAATAACAGTGACAGTACTAGGACCTTTGCGTTTTGCTAATACGGCTGGAGAAGCCATAAAAATAGACAAGCTAAGCAGGGTTAAAATAGATCTATGCTTCATAATAATGGTCTGCAAGTAAGATTAAACATCTATAAATGAAATTAACCGTATTCTATCAACTGATGGATGCTGTAACGTCAAGAATTGTAAATCTAGATCAAATTCTACTAACGTTTTTTCACTCACGCGCCCGTCTCAACAAAATATAGAAAACCAACGGCCTCAAGGGACTAACTAGACGTACGTAAACGTCGACAACAATGTTCACTTCCCGAGCAATATGCATACTTTTCGCCATCTTTGCCCAAAAAGGCAGCATTCAACACAAAACCATAAGAAAAACGCTTTACAGGTTAAACGGGTTTGCTATGATGCGCTCCGCACTTGAGAGATGCGTTGGGAAAAACATCTCTTTAGCCTATCCATTATGAGTTAGGAAAAAACACCCTGGAGGGGTTCCCGAGTGGCCAAAGGGAGCAGACTGTAAATCTGCCGGCTCCGCCTTCGATGGTTCGAATCCGTCTCCCTCCACCATATTCTTCTTACCTCTTTTAAGAGTTAAGAGAACAACCTAGTTGATGGGCTTATGGGAAAACATCAATTTAGGCTTACTTTGTGAAAAGTAAGACACACCCTGGAGGGGTTCCCGAGTGGCCAAAGGGAGCAGACTGTAAATCTGCCGGCACTGCCTTCGATGG
>NZ_CANLBV010000047.1 GCF_947488985.1 uncultured Vibrio sp. | reverse complement strand
TCACCACCGTTCTAATCACCATAAAAGAATAGATCACAGGACTTGGAAAAGGTTCAACTGATTTAAGCAACAACGCCGAACCAAATGGGTAGCAAAAACCTTTTATCTCACGATGAAAGACTGTCTCTAATTGGGCTTTATTTTGAGCCACTTCGTGATGAACTTCTTCATAGGATAAAGAAGAAAGGAAAGGGTGCGTCAGTGAGTGGTTAGCAACATCAAAATCTTTATATAAGTCATAGAGTTCACTTCGCTTCAAACTAACAATATCTACTTCTTCAAACTGACCGACCACTTCTCTATCTTCACCATTTTTACCAATACATAGGTTGAAGGTTGCTGTGGCGTTATACTTTTTCAAGATTTCAATCAGTCGGATATCCGATACCACACCATCATCCCAACATTGTAATACTTTCATATTCATTCCTTCTCCAATGAAAAAGCCAGCGTTCAAGTGAACGCTGGCTTAGGGATTTATCACATACTTATTTTAGAGAAATGTTTTTCTCTTCTTTACCGTCGAAAATGTGGCAGAAGCTGGTATCAAGGTTGAAGTAATAAGTATTACCAATATCTGATGTTGAGATCTCAGAACCTGATACACGAGCAATAACTAGGTTTCCACCTACACGGAAGTGTAAATATTTCTCGTTCCCCATGTTTTCAACTACAGCAAGTTTGCCTTCAATAGCATTTAAATCATCCTTGCTTGATGCTATAGAGATATGTTCCGGACGAATACCAAAGAATACTTTTGTGTTGATATGCTCAGCCAGTTGAGTTGTTTTTTCTGTTGGGATGACAGCTCTTGAACCAGGTGCCAGTTCAACAAAATAATGGCCATCTTCCTCACGAAGGGCGGTATTAACTAAGTTCATGGCAGGAGAACCAATGAAGCCAGCAACAAACTTGTTGGCTGGGAAGTTATACAGGTTAGTAGGGGTGTCTACCTGCATTATTTCCCCCTTATTTAATACACAAATTCGGTCACCTAGCGTTAATGCTTCTGTCTGATCATGGGTTACATAGATCATAGTCGCTGGGTTGCCTTCTTCTTTTAATGCTTGATGCAGTTGGGCTATTTTTACACGCATTGATACGCGCAGTTTTGCATCAAGGTTTGATAAGGGCTCATCGAAAAGGAATACATCTGGTTTACGAACAATGGCACGACCTACCGCGACACGTTGACGTTGGCCACCAGACATCTCTTTAGGCTTACGGTCGAGAAGATCTGTGATTTCTAGCTTCTCCGCAGCTTCTTCAACACGAGCTTTGATTTCTTCTTTCGACTTGCCCTGCATTTTCAGGCCAAACCCCATGTTATCGAAAACAGTTTTGTGTGGGTAAAGTGCGTAATTTTGGAACACCATCGCAATGCCCCGTTCTTTTGGAGGAAGATCATTAACGACTTTATCACCGATACAAATCTCGCCACCAGAAATAGCTTCTAGACCCGCAACCATGCGAAGTGTGGTCGATTTAGCACAACCTGATGGTCCAACAAATACCATGAATTCACCTTCATGGATGTCAAGATCGATGCCGTGGACTGCTTTGAAGCCGTTTTCGTATTCTTTTTCTACTTTGCGTAGGCTAACCGTTGCCATGTTGAACTCCACATTTTGGTATTAGGGTGGTCCTGAACAATTGACAGCATAGGACCAAAATTTGTTTAAGGAAAAATACTTATCTATTTGTTTAGATAAGTACTTTTTAAAAAGAGGAGGCAGCCTCCTCTTTTGAGTTGTATGTGGCTATTATGTACTAAACTAATTAGAACACTTTGCAATCACCACACTCTCTGGTGATTTGTCGCCAGCGAACTTAGCACTCCATACATATTGACCATCTGCTGGAATATCAACGATGGTGTCTTTCATGAAGCCGCCTTTTTTAAGCTCTTTTAGCTCGCCAACTGCTAGATTTCTACCAGAAGCCGTAAATTGCGGCTTCCAATTAAGAGTGGCAATCTGCAGGTTCACAGTACCAGCTTTTTCACTCGTTACGACTTGGTAAATACCGTCGCCTTTGTAAGACATTGCACGTTCAGGGGTATGCATCCATTCCGCTTGGTCAAATGTGCCTACAACGTACAGTGATGGGCGAATAGGACCACGATCACCTTCAACAGTTGGTAAATCACAGCTGACCATTGGCCCAGTTGCCATAGTGGTTGGTTGGCTGTCTAATGTACTTGCACATCCAGCAAATAATAGAGTAGAGCAAAGTGCAGTTAAAATTTTAGCTTTCATAATTTGTTCCGTTAATTTTAGATTGTAAGGTTTTCTTCTGTTTCACGGTCGTAAATATGGCCGAAGTAAGTATCAAAGTTCAGTTTAAATAACTGTCCGATACTGTGTTCATTAATGTTTTTTTCAGAGCGGCAGATAACTTTATTATTTCCAATGCTGAATTCTTGGTATTGGCTTCCATTTTTATCATGGAAAGCGACAAGTTGAGCATCGATTACATTAAACATTTCATCGTTATCCGCGATACTGACAAACTCAGGACGAATACCAAAGATAATATCTGAGTCAATATAGTGACTGAGTTTATTTTGATGCTCAGGTGGAATATGTAAGCTAGTCTCTTCATCTAGGGTGAGCATTACATTTTCGTTCCACTTACCAAGCTTTGCATGAATTAAATTAGAAACGTTTACGTTAAAAGCTTCCATCATCGGTCACTCTATTTATTAATCATTTGTTAAAGATGCGTTGAAATAAAGACTTATTTACAGCATGCTCTTTATCTACTTTATTTGAACGCTCTTTTGTTAGTGAGTTTAGTACCGCTAAATTTTTAAAGTAAGATTTTGAATCTTTAGCCGGGTAACCAAATAAATCGCTATTGGCAGGGAAAGAACGGCTTACCCCTGATTTAGCTTTTATGATTGAATTATCGCCAATCGATAAATTGCCAGCTGTACCCACTTGTCCTTGAGCAATCACACCATTTCCGAAAATAGTATGACCAGCTAAACCAACTTGAGAGACGATTAGGCAGCTTCTTCCTAATTGGCAATCATGTCCAATTTGCACTTGGTTATCGATTTTTGTACCCGCACCAATAATGGTGTCACCTAAGGTTCCGCGGTCAATCGTGTTGTTGCAACCTAGCTCTGCATAGTCTTCTATGACAACTCGGCCGACACTTTCTACGCGCTCATAGCGAGAGCTTTTACCTGCCATATATTCAAAGCTGAAGTTACCAATGGAGTTGTTCGAATCAATTATTACGTTGTTACCAATGACTGTTCCTTCTTTAATAACGGTGTTGGCATTAATCGCCACATTGTTACCAATAGTCACGCCATTCATAATTTTCACACCAGGACCCAAGTGGCAGTTTTCGCCAATTGAGCAAAATTTTCCAATGTAGACATCTGCCTTTAGTGAAGTGTTCTCTTGATCAAACAGTTGGTACTTATGTACGCGGTAGTAACGAAGTAAATCATTGAGTTTATCTACGTCTAGCTTGTTTAGAATGAGCTTAGTTTTAGATCGAGCTAATCGAATTGCCTCTGGTCCGATAATTACACTAGCGTTTGTTTTAGAAAGTTTTTTTTCATCTTTCTTTGAAAGAACAATTGCAGCACACTCTTCAGTAGCTTGCGCCACAGAACTAATGCGAGAGATAGGTGCTGAAAGGTCTCCTTCAACAGTCCCACCTAAGATTTGAGCAACTTCAGAAACGGTTAACATAATTCTATTAACTCCAAACTTAAACGATATTAAAAACGGTATAGTGCTTGAAGGTAGACTTTATGACCAATGGTTTCTTTGTCTTCATCCCAAGCATGGAAGTTGTTATGAGTATTTTCGTCTTTCGTGTATTCGTACTCAGCTTTTACCAACCAATCATCGCCAACTTCCTGTTCATAACCGACTGTTCCTTTCAATATGTCAGTGTAGTATTCCGCGCCATCATTTTTATTGATTGTTTCATTCTCACCAAAACGAGCTCGTAGGAATAAAGTACCAGCGTCTTCAAAGCTGTATGTTACGAGTGGTTCGTAGTAGAACTCAGTGAACTTAGAGTCACCCCAGCTCGTTTCGGTGTCTTTTGTTTGGTAGAACAATTCAACGCCAAGTTCCCAGTTTCCAGTACGGTAGTAAGGTTTGAACAGATAACTGTACGCTAGGTCGTCTTGCTTATACTCACCCCAAGTACCGCCAGCTTCTTGATCTATCTTACTTTTTAGCAGTTCTACGTGAGAGTAAAAGCCCATGCCGTATTTCGGGTTGTAGTAAGTCAGAGGAATATGGAATGTATGTTCAGTTATCGTCTTATCTACATCAAATGCACCATTGCCGTTAACAACGCCAACTTGGTAATCAACACCGTAGAACGCACCCGTGGTAAAACCGTTACCTAAAGAGATTGCTTTTTGTGCAGTTAATATGTGCACCCAAGTAGAGGAGGTTTCAGCACCAGTTTGGTTACCGCTTGAATCAAATAAGCGCTTTACGAGATCTTGTGTTTTCAGATCATAGGTAAATGCCATGTTTGACATTTTATGGTGGTAGTAAAGCTTACCGATATACGCTGTTTTTATCGTTTCTTTATCTCTACGACCACCTTCGTAATCCGTGACTTTATCTTCAAATTCGAACGCAGTACCCACTGTACCGTGTGCTGAGAAGAAGCTATCAAACGTTAGCTCATTTTGTTGATCTTCGCTTTGAGTTCTAAATATTCTCTCCAAATCTTCTGTATTACGATTTGCGTATGCATAGTTTGATGCAACCACTGCATTTGCAATAAGAATTGAAAGCAATTTCTTATTCATGGTCGGGCCTTAATTTTTATTTTATGTAGGGTAGATAGGTAGTAGTCCGAGATGAACCACTCTTTCTGATGGCGATTATTTGGTAACTTTTTTTGTTTGTCTTGTCAGTTAGCTATTTAATGTGAGCTTGGTCATGTTTGTTATTTATTGGTGTGATTTGAATCACTTAATTTTAAGTGTTTGTCTGATTTTTAATTTCGGCTCCCTTTAATTTATGATGTCGTTGTGATTTTGATTAATTACATAAGTAGTTGTTTTTTATCGATGTTTATTTTATTTAATGACGAGAGTCACAAAATTAATCTATTTGTAGCTATGAAAGTTGACTAAAATTTATAATAAATTAGCATCTAGTAGTACATCGTGAACTACCCAATTAACTGTGGTGAACTAATGAAAAATAAAATTATAAAAACAGCTGTGCTTTCTACACTTGTAGCTGCTTCATTTACTAACGCTGAGGAGATAAAACCCGAGGCGGGTGCAGAGCTGGTGATATGGACGGATACACAAACGTTGGAATATATGGAATACGCTTCAAGTGAATTCAATAAAGACCTAGGTTATAACGTTGATTTTAAACTTCGTGGCCTTTCACCAATGGATAGCGCAAGCCGTCTAATTCAAGATGGCGGTACAACACGCGTTGCTGATGTGGCTGAAATTGAACATGACACGCTGGGGACGCTTGTCGTTGCAGGTGGTGTTATGGAAAACCTAGTTAATGCAGAACGTGTAAACAGTGAGTTTCTTCAAAGTGCTCAAGCTGCCTCTTATTTTCAAGGCTTAACGTACGGCTTCCCAGTCAGCATCGCGACTACGGCATTGTTCTATAACAAGGATCTTCTTCCACAAGAACCTAAAACGTTTGAAGAGTTAATGAAGTTTGCTGAAACCTTTAATGACAAACAACAAAACAAATACGGTTTTGTTTGGGATATCCAGAACTACTATGAATCACGTATGTTCCTAGCGTTATACGGTGGATACGAATTTGGTAAAAATGGTACTGATGCGAGAGACATCGGTATCGCAAGTCCAGAGGCACAAAAAGGCTTAGCTGCTTTAAAAGATGTACAACGCGCACAAGGTTTTAACCCATTTGATATGCGTAATCCGCAAGTTCGCCGCGGCTTGTTCGCAGAAGGTAAAGTCGCAGCAATTGTTGATGGTCCATGGGCGGTAGAGCAGCATGTTAACGCAGGGATCAATCTGGGCGTTGTGCCAATGCCAACGTACGATGGTCAACAACCACGTACTTTTTCTACAGTTCGTTTAGCGGTAGTGTCTGCATACACGGAATACCCAATGGCTGCGCAGCTATTTGCTGAGTACTTAACCACGGACAAAATGCTAACCAAGCGTTTTGAGATGACACAGCTTATCCCGCCCGCACAGGTTGTATTAGATAAAGTATCCAAAGTGGCTTCTCCGGAATCTCAAGCCATTATCAAGCAAGTTACCTTCTCTGATGCAATGCCTTCAATTCCAGAAATGGGTTTTATTTGGTCTCCAATGGCGAGTGCGATTACAGCATTAGTGGTCAATGATAAAGAACCAGAAGAGGTGACGGAACAAGCTATGTCTATCATTCAAGAACAGATCGCTTTACAAGAATAAGGACAGGATTAATGTCTACTATGGTTAAGACAGAACCAGGCGTGGTCACTAAGTTACCCGCCTCCATGGTAATAATGGGTACAACTCAGTTTATGAAGGGGCATCACCTCAAAGGTATACTCTTCTTAACTATTCAGTTGTTATTCATTGTGTATGCGATGGATATTGCAGCGTCACTTAAAGGATTGGTGACACTTGGTGATGTAGCTCAAACAAGGAACGGCTTTAAAGTTGTTCAGGGCGATCACTCTATCTCAATGTTGATTGAAGGCATCACTTCGGCACTGTTTACGTTTTTGTTTGTGCTGGTTTATGGTGCAAATGTAAAAGATGCACGCAACGTTAAGCCAATCAAACTAGGCTTTAAACAGCAAGTTAAGGCATTTTACGATGATAACTTCGCGTTCTTAGCGTTATCACCAGCTGCTTTGATGGGGCTAGGTTTCATCCTAATGCCAATTCTAATAACGGTGATGGTCTCTTTTACTAACTATTCTGCACCGCATCATATACCGCCACGCAACTTGGTTGACTGGGTGGGGTTTAAAAACTTCTTCGCATTGTTCGAGATGAAGATTTGGTCGCAAACTTTTGTTGGTATTGGCTTATGGACGATCACTTGGGCCATTTGTGCAACGGTTTTGACTTGTGGCTTTGGTTTCCTTCTTGCGCTCGCGTTGTCCAATAAGAGCATTAAAGGTAAACGCGTATTCCGTTTGATTTTCATTTTGCCATACGCAATCCCAGCTTTTGTTACTTTGCTTATCTTTCGTTTACTCCTCAATGGTATTGGGCCGGTAAATAACACGCTGAATTCTTGGGGTTTTGATTCTATAGCATTTTTGTCTGACCCGATAACAGCAAAAATCACGGTAATTCTAGTGAGTGTTTGGGCAAGTGCTCCTTACTTTATGTTATTGATTTCCGGCGCATTAACTAATATCCCAGAAGACCTTTATGAAGCAAGTGAAGTGGATGGTGCAAGCAAGTTCCAGCAATTCCGTGAAATCACATTGCCAATGGTACTTCATCAAGTTGCTCCATCACTGGTTATGACATTCGCGCACAACTTCAACAACTTTGGTGCGGTATATCTTCTTACAGAAGGTGGACCAATTAACCCTGAATATCGTTATGCAGGCCATACCGACATTCTTATTACTTGGATTTACCAGTTAACTCTTAACTTCCAGCAATACCATATTGCTTCAGTAGTTTCGATTGTGATCTTCCTATTCCTATCGGTGATTGCTATCTGGCAATTCCGTCGAATGAAGTCTTTCAAAGACGATGTAGGTATGTAAAAGATGAATAAACTTCTTAGACAAGCTGGAACAGCGCTGGTTTACCTGTTCCTTATTGCTAATGCAATATTGGTATTATCACCGGTTATTTGGACAGTTATCGCGTCATTCAAACCTGGTAGTAACTTATTTAGTTCATCGTTTGAGGGTTTCCAGTTCACGCTTGACCACTACAAAGCGTTGTTCACTGATACCCCATATTTCATGTGGTACAAAAATACACTGCTTTTAGCAACGGCAAACATGGTCATTTCGTTATTTGTAGTGACATTAACGGCGTTTATTTTTTCTCGTTACCGTTTTAAGGGTAAGAAAAACGTGCTTATGAGCGTATTGGTTATTCAAATGTTCCCGGCGTTCTTATCTATGACAGCAATTTATGTGTTGTTATCGAAGTTAAACTTGATTGATACCTATACAGGTCTGCTTTTGGTATACGTGGCGGGTACTTTACCGTTCCAAACTTGGTTGGTTAAAGGTTTCTTTGATGCGATTCCAACATCGCTAGATGAGGCAGCAAAGATTGATGGTGCAGGTCACTTAACGATCTTCTTTGACATTATTTTACCTTTAGCAAAACCGATATTGGTATTTATTGCATTGATGACATTTACAGCACCATGGATGGATTTCATTCTTCCAACATTGATTCTACGTAGTGAAGAGAAGATGACGATTGCCATCGGTATCTTTAGCTGGATTTCGTCAAATTCGGCAGAGAACTACACACTATTCGCAGCTGGCTCATTGCTTGTGGCAATTCCTATCACGCTACTGTTCGTGGTTACACAGAAACACATTACAACCGGTTTAGTAAGCGGCGCTGTAAAAGAATAAAACCCAGTGCGGGGCTTTGTCCCTGTACCTAGGTACTAATTAGCTAGGATACAAATTTTATGATTACAAAAAGCTCTATTACGCATACGCCGAAGAGCGCGGATGCTTACGCCTATAATAATGAAACACTGCACATTCGACTACGCACCGGTAAGGGTGAAGTAGAGAAAGTATCTCTTTGGATTGGTGACCCTTACCGTTGGGCTGAAGGTGGTTTAGACGGTGGTAACTTAGGCGGGAGTGAAGCTCACGGCTGGATTGGCGGCAACGACGTGACCATGACCAAGGAAGGCGAAACAGAATACCACGACCACTGGTTTGCTGAATTCACGCCACCTAAACGTCGTAGTCGTTACGGCTTTATCCTTGAAGGTAAAGATGGCGAAAAATTGCTATCTGGTGAAAAGCGCATTGTGGAAATTTCAGACGAAAGAACGGCTGAGATTGAATTAAGTAATCTAAGTAACTTCTTTTGTTTCCCATACATTAATCCACGCGACGTACTAAAAACGCCGAAATGGGTAGAAGATACGATTTGGTACCATATTTTCCCAGAACGCTTTGCTAACGGCCGTTCAGACATTTCACCTGAAGGCGTAATGCCTTGGGGAACAGAGCCTACTTCAGATAATTTCATGGGTGGTGATCTATGGGGTGTTATTGAAAAACTGGATTACTTACAAAATCTTGGTGTTAACGGTTTATATCTTTGTCCAATTTTTACGGCTAATGCAAACCATAAGTACGACACGGTAGATTACTACAATGTAGATCCTCATTTTGGTGGCAATGACGCATTTAAAGCGCTAGTTAAAGAAGCTCATAATCGCGGCATGAAAGTGATGTTGGATGCTGTATTTAATCACATAGGAGATCAATCTCCTTTATGGTTAGATGTCGTTGAAAAAGGGGCAGATTCAAAATACGCAGATTGGTTTTGGATCCACAAGTTCCCAGTTTATCCAGACACACCAGAAGATGAGTGGGACTACCAAAACTTCAACTACGAGACATTTGGTAATGTGATTCAAATGCCAAAGCTCAACACAGAAAATGAAGATTGCCGTGCTTATTTATTGGATGTGGCTCGTCACTGGGTAGAAGAATTTGATATTGATGGTTGGCGTTTAGATGTTGCGAACGAAGTGGACCACGAATTCTGGCGTGATTTCCGTAAAGTTGTGAAAGGTATTAAGCCAGATTGCTACATTCTCGGTGAAATATGGCATGAGGGTATGGCGTGGCTTCGAGGGGAGCAATACGACTCACTGATGAATTACCCAATGACTCAGGCTATGACAGATTTCTTCGCGCAGGATCTTTCTGATAAGCATGGCTTTATGAGTGACGTAAGCCGCTCTTACATGTCTTACCCACACAATGTTAATGAAGCAATGTTTAACCTACTTGATAGCCATGATACGTCTCGAATCCTGAGCTTGTGCGGTGGTAATAAAGACAAAGCGAAACTGGCTTTCGTATTTATGTTCACTCAGGTTGGTGCTCCTTGTATCTACTATGGTGACGAAGTTGGTATGGACGGTGCTCGCAGCATGGGTACTGAGGGCAACCGTAAGTGCATGGAATGGGATGAAAGTAAGCAAGATCTAGAATTCCGAAGCTTTGTTCAATCTTTGATTAAACTGCGTCGCTCTAGCCCTGACTTCAACCAACCAAGTATTGAATGGATTCATGTTGAAGACGAGCATTGTATTGCTTATCGCCGTGGCTCTATGGTGTTTGTTCTTAATAACTCAAATGAAAGCAAGGAGTTAGTTGTTGAAGGGCAAATCGTCTCATTAGGTGCTTTTGACCACCATATCATTTAATCACTTTTCCTCTCTAGTTGAAGTCTTTAGACAAAGGCTAGAGAGGAAGAGCCACGAAGAACAACGTTTATATCCGGTGATAAATCATGAAAAACAGCCAGCTAGATAATAGCCGTTACCAAATTATTGAAGACTTCGACATGCCTCAGTTGGGGCGTAAAAGAACTATCCGTATTTATCTGCCTAAGAACTATCACAATGGTAGCCGTTCATATCCTGTTATATACATGCATGACGGCCAGAACTTGTTTGAGTCATCTCTGAGTTTTGGTGGAGATTCATGGGAAGTACCAACGAGTGTCGACCAATTTTTTGCTGACGATGAAGGGGCTATCGTAGTTGGTATTGAAAATGGCGCGGAGTTTGAAGGTTTGTGCCGCATGTATGAGTATTCGCCTTGGAAAATGGATCCTGACTTTGTACTCCCTGATTGGCCTGAATCGGTTTACCAAAGTGGCGGCGAAGGGCAGCAATACATCGACTTCATTACCGGTTCTTTAAAGCCTTATATTGATGACAACTATCGCACACTTACTGACCGAGATCATACCGCGATAGCAGGCAGCTCAATGGGCGGTTTTATTAGCCTTTATGGCGTGCTTCAACGTCCTGATGTTTTTTCTCTAGCTGGCGTTTTTTCACCTGCTTTTTGGTTCAATGCGCCCGAAATGTTCAATTTTGTTGAAAGTAAACAGTTACACAACCCAGTTAAAATTTATATGGATATGGGAACGCAAGAGAGTAGTGGATGTGGTGTTGATTTTGAAAAAATATACTTAGACGGCTCAAATAAAATGAGTGAACTATTAAAAAATAAAGCCAATGTGACGCTTCAATATCAGGTTGATGAAGGCGGGCTACATACAGAATCAGCTTGGGCGAAGCGTTACCCCCAAATGTTAAGCTATTTGTTTAACTAGTGTATTTCCTCGCTTGTGAACTCGTTAACAGTGTTCTCGAACATGAGAGTTGACCCCGTTAATGTGAGTCATGATGGCGTAGCATACGAGTTAGTGGACTTGAATTCCTGTTTATAACTTAAGCAAATAGTTCAACCATTTGTTAACGGTATCAAAATTTACAATAAGCACTTCATGTCACGCTTCTATGAATGGTAGTCTTGAAGGAGAAAAATGAATAGTTTTAAAGGGAAACCCATGACAGACCTCGTTACCAAACTCATGGATTTTGGATTTACGAAAACAGATTCGCTTGTTTACATTAATTTGTTAAAAAATGGTCGAGCGAGCGGCTATAAAATAGCGAAAGAAATCTCGCTATCTCGCTCTTCGGTTTACTCTTCGATTGATAATCTATATAACAATGGGTACATTTTCCTTTCTGATGGTGATACCAAAGAATACGAAGCGAAATCACCAGATCTGATCTTCAGTCAGATTGAGAAAAACACGATTGAAAACATCGGTATTCTCAAAAAAGAACTGTCAAAGATGATGCTGCCTGAGGAGAAAGAGTTTGTGTACAACGTGTCGGGTTACGAGCACGTTGTTCAAAGGGCTCGAGAATTGATCGCTCAAGCTAAGTTGGAGATCTATTTGAATACAGACTTCCACTTATCACTGTTTTCGGAAGAGTTTTCAGAAGCTATTGAACGTGGTGTGCGTGTTATCTGTTTCTCGTTTAATCGTATCGAAAAACCTCATCCGGACATTGAGGTCTACTCAAGGTTTGATATCGACGAACAAGATTACCCTTCGCACCGGTTTATGTTGGTTGTCGATATGAATTTATCACTGATTTTTTCACATCGCGAAGAAACGAAAGGTTTGTATACCAACAATCGCCTGATGGTTAAGATGACGGCTGAACATATACACAATGATATCTATTTAACAGAATATCAAAAAGAAGCGTCAAGAAATCCCGTAAGAATCAACACAATTCACGAACAGGGGAACTCTATGACGGTTGATGAGATTTTGAAGAGAAAAGAAGAGAGCAGTTCTTAGCTCAAACTGAGATAATAAAAAGCCCAAGGTAGAGTGACTATCTTGGGCTTGTTCTATTGGATGTTAGCTGGCTCCTGGCCTGACACAAGTCGGTCTTTATCCGCGAGCCTGTAATTTAAATTGTGTATCTGGTTATAATTAAGCCAGTCATGGCTAAGAATAAGCAGTATGGATAAGAAAGCTCTAGAGGCCTTCGCTCGCGAAGCTGCCAAGTCGATTAAGACACCTTCTGATCTTGATGACTTCAGAAAAATGTTAACCAAGGTGACCGTTGATACCGTGCTCAATTCTGAACTTGATGAGTACCTTGGTTACGAAAAACACTCTTCTTCAACCACTGATAACAGCCGAAATGGCTACTCTTCAAAATGTATGATGCTGAGGTATCTGCCAGCCTAATATCTAAGGTTACCGATGCCGTTCTGGAGCAAGTCGTTGAGTGGCAGGCTCGTCCGCTTGATGCGGTCTATCCCATCGTTTATCTCGATTGTATCGTTGTGAAGGTGCGTTTAGCGGTACATTGAATTTGCTCACCCAGTTAAAGGTGAGCGAAGTATCCCTACAAGCAATAACAGTCGTAAGTGTTACCCGAAGACAATTAATATAACTAAATCTCTAAGAAGGTTTTTCCAGAGGCTTCTCAGTGCGATCATCGCTAGCATGTGACATTTCCTAGCCATTAGAATTCATATTACTCTCAAGCTGCAATATTAATGGCGGGTATTTTGTAATCGATACTCTGAAGGGGTCACCCCAACTTTGTTTTTGAATAATCTGGAAAAATATTGTGGGTAATCAAAGCCTAAACTATAGGCAATGGTCGCCACGGAATCCTTACTAGAGAGTAAGCGATCTTTAGACTTATCAATCAGAGCATATTGAATCCAATCCTTCGTTGTTTTACCTGTTTCAGCTTTCAGCGCATCGCTTAGGTATCGACTGGTCATATTCATGCTTTGCGCCAGTTCTTCTACTTCAGGGATTGCAGCAGATTCTTGAATGATAGCGTCCAACCGAACATCTAAAAGCTTTGAAAGTCGATCGTATACTGAGGTGTTAGCCTCTTTGCGCATCATAAATTGACGGTGGTAATAGCGATTGGCGTACATCAATAAGGTGCTGATTTGCGATAAAATAAGCTCTTTACTAAAGGCATCTAAGCTCATGTTGTTTTCTGCCTCAAGCGCATCAAACATCGCGACCATATGTTGCTCTTCTTTTGGTGAAAGGTGTAAAGCCTCGTTAACCGAATAATTGAAAAATTGATATTGCTTAAGTTCGTCTTGCAGCTTGTGACCACGGATATAATCGGGGTGAAAGCAGATGGTGCGAGCAACGGAGTCAATGATAATACCGCTGGCCGTGAGCTCTTGGCCGGGAGCAATAAACAGCATTGTTCCACTTGAACAGTCGTATTGGGTACGACCGTACATGACCTCGCCTGATGTGATGTGTTTGAGCGATATCGCGTAGAAACTCGTGGTGAGTGAAATGCTCTCACCGCTGAGTAATTGATTGTCATCACTGTTGGGGCTTAGTTTCATTACATCAACTAAAGGGTGTTCTGGTGGGCGTATACCGAGAACAGCATTGAGTTGTTTAATGGTATCAAAATGGAAGTTTTTCATTGTTTAACCTTATCGTACACCCTTTAGTGGCATCTATCTCGCTCTGATTCATATTATGGTTTAGTTGAACAGAAAGTTCAGTGCACAAATTGACGTGAAGTGTATACAAAACTTCGGAGCGGTTCGATTCGTTATTTCGTATACAACTCTTGCAGTTTTGTGCACTGCTACTTTTGGCCATGTCTCTTAAGATTGCTCTATCGATTACGAAGCCTTCGAGTTTAACTGCATTGTGTTAAAGGCATTGTTTCGAAATAGCTAAACCATCATAAAATATGAGGAATAAAGTTCATGGCAAATAAACCTTGGAGTGCTGAAGACATACCCACTCAAAAAGGTAGGATTGCAGTTGTGACTGGGTCAACCAGCGGGATCGGTAAGGAAACTGCGAGGGTGCTAGCGCAAAAACAAACAACAGTGGTACTTGCCGTAAGAAATGTATCAAAAGGTGAGAAGGTAGCAGCGGAAATTCGAGCGGACTATCCAGATGCCAATGTTTCGGTTATACAATTGGACCTTTCCAGTCTTCACTCAATTCAAGCGTTTAGTTCACAGCTTTTAGCAACTTTCGATAGGCTTGATTTACTGATCAACAACGCAGGAGTAGCGTGCCCGTATGCCAAGACTGATGATGGATTTGAAATTCTGATGGGAACGAATCATCTAGGTCACTTTGCATTGGTCAGCCATTTACTCGAAACTCTCAAGAAAACACCAAGCTCCCGTGTGGTGGTCGTTTCTGCTGGCGCACATAAATCCTCGAAGATCGATTTGGATGACTTGAACTGGGAGAAGCGAAAATACAGTAATTTTACGGCGTACGCAGATAGCAAACTGGCGAATCTCTATTTTGCCTATGAGTTAAAAAAACGACTTGAATCCGAAGGTGGCAACCCGATGGTTACAGCAGCTCATCCAGGGTGGACGACATCAGAACTTCAGCGTGGCGTGGTGAAATTCTTAAATATCTTTTTCGGCCAGAGTAAAGAAATGGGAGCACTACCAACACTACGAGCTGCAACAGACGAAAGTGCGTCTTCGGGTGATTTTTTTGGTCCTAAAGATTTTTTTGAGCTGCATGGTGCACCCATTAAGGTCGAGTCAAGCAAGCAGTCACACGATGTCGATGTGGCGAAAAAACTTTGGACGCTATCTGAAGAATTAACAGGAATAAAATACTAATACGCTGATTTTACAGCTAATACTATATTAGTGAGACTGGTGTGGGTGGCGTAAGACTTTGTACTTGTGTTGCTTACCCACATACGCAGTGTAATGTGTTTTTAAGGACATGAATGGAAAGCAAAATATTTATCCAAACGGCAGGGGTTATCCTTTTAATACTAGGGGCGATTCTTAGCTATAACCCTGAGCTTGTGAGCAGTAAACCCATTCCAGACGATACATTTCGTGCCGTTGAGCGAAGAGTTCGATGGGGCTTCTTGATGGGACTCGGTATGCTGCTCACTTTTCATCATCAATTGACCCCACTCTTGTTTACCGCAGTAGCACTAGGGATGACATTAACCTTAGGTGCGTTGATTGCACGCGTAATGGGTATTGCTCAGATGGATCAGTACCAAGACAATGGATGTGGGTAGTTGTTGAGCTAATCATGGTCATTGGTTTAGGAATTTGGCATGCAAAATAACACGCCTAGCAAGTTGTAATACTTCACAACTAACTTTGCCATATTTGTATATGATTGATGATTATTTAATTTAGCAAAACCAATAACTCATTTTGTCCACATTTGAGTCAGAGAGCGCTGCTTTGTGTGTCACGGGGACGAAGATTTACGTTTGTATCTGTTCATTCGCATCCGCCTGATTCTCTGGCATTGCATCGATAAAGGCGGGTAACTGGTTACACGCTTCAACAATCGAGTTAATCAGCGGATACGGCGACATATCGACGCCAAAACGCAGCGCATTATACACCTGTGGGACTAAGCAAATATCAACAATGCAGGGTGAATCGGTCAGGCTATACACTGAGTCACCGTGCACTTTTTTATGTTTCGCCAGCTTCTCTTCCAACGCCGAAAAACCTTGGCTCATCCAATAGTGAAGCCAACCCATTTTTACCTCTTGCTCGCACGACAATTCTCGCTCCAAATACTGCAACACGCGCAGGTTATTAAGAGGATGAATTTCCATCGCAATATCCTGAGCCATCGCCAACGCTTGATAGCGCAGTGGTGTTTGCTCAGGAATCAACAAGGTGTCTGGGCTGCTCTCACACAAATAGCTTTCATCCAAGTATTGCAAGATCGTCAGCGATTGATTGAGTTTAACTTCACCATCCACCAGCACGGGCACTAACTCACTGGCGTTGAGCTCGCGATATTGTGGAGCGTGCTGCTCTCCGCCATTACGCAGCAAATGCACAAATTTAGACTCATAACTCAGCTGTTTTAGGTTCAAGCCAATACGCACTCGATACGCCGCAGACGAGCGCCAGTAACCATAGAGTGTGACCTTCTTGTTCATAAAGAGTCCTCATTCATAACGTGCCTCTCTGCAGTTTTACTCTTGTCATTGTAATTAGCGCAGTCGATATTGACTGACTTTTTGCTCAATCGCGCCAAAGATCGAGTCACCTGCCGCATCGAGCATCTCTAGACGAATCGAATCACCAAACGACATAAATTGAGTTGAAGGTTTACCATCACGAATCGTCTCTATCATGCGTACTTCAGCAATGCATGAATAGCCTACACCGCCCTCGGCAATTGAGGTGCCGTGGTCAGTGCCTTGCTTATTCGATACCGTGCCCGAGCCAATGATCGCACCGGCCGACAATGGACGAGTTTTCGCAGCATGGACGATCAGCTCAGCGAAATTGAAGGTCATGTCCACACCTGCATTCGGGCACCCAAAAGGTGTGTCGTTGTAGGTTGAAGTCAGTGGCAGGTGTACCTTACTGCCTTGCCACTGTTCGCCCAACTCATCGGGTGTCACTGCCACTGGAGAGAACGCCGAAGAAGGTTTAGACTGGAAGAAACCAAAGCCCTTGGCGAGCTCTGCCGGAATCAAGCCACGCAGCGATACATCATTGACTAACATCAGTAAGCGAATCGACTCGTGCGCCTGTTTAATACTTGCGCCCATCGGCACATCTCCCGTGACAACCGCCACTTCTCCTTCGAAATCGATACCCCATCCGTCGCTGGCAAATTCGATATTGTCACACGGGCCGATAAAGGCATCAGATCCACCTTGATACATCAAAGGATCGACCCAGAAGCTTTCTGGCATTTCAGCACCACGCGCCTTACGCACCAGCTCAACGTGGTTGACATAAGCGCTGCCATCAGCCCATTGATAAGCGCGCGGCAGAGGCGATTCACAGTACTGGGGAGCAAACACTTCACTGCCTGCCACATGCCCGCTGTTTAACGAGGCGTATAACTCCTCTAACTGAGGTGCAACGCTGTCCCAGTTGTCCAGAGCTACCTGCATGGTTGGCGCCAGATGCATCGCGTGGAAAATCTCCGTCGCTGGTACACACTGCTTGAGATCTCTACTCACGACCATCAACAGACCATCGCGAGTACCATTTTTCTTGGTTGCTAATTTCATCCTTGTTGCCCCTTACTTCTCTTGCCAACTGTAGACATATTCTTTGTTCTCAACGCTATCGAGTTCATCGGAAAACTGCAGTGCATGGCGGGTATCGATCATCACCGCGACTTCGTCGGTGAACTTTTTCTTATACGCTTGCCCAGCCTTAAAGGCTTTCGGGTGAGGCCCATGAGTGAAGCCCGCAGGGTGGAAAGTCACCATCCCCGCTTCAATATTGTCGCGACTAAAGAAATCCCCTGCGTGATAGAAAAGCACTTCATCATAGTCGTCATTGTTGTGGTAGAACGGCACTTTCAGCGCACCGGGATCGCTCTCAATCGGGCGCGGCACAAAGGTACACACCACGAAACCTGCGCCAACAAAGGTGGTGTGTGCAGACGGTGGCAAGTGGTAGCGATGTGACATCAGCGGTCTGATATCGCGCCAGTTCACCTTCACCACAGCCAAATCACCATGCCAACCAATCGCGTCCAATGGATTAAACGGATAGGTGATGACACTGACTTTGTCGTGGCGTTTCACCTGAACTTGGGTTTGTTCTTCGGAGTACTGAGCGCGGAATTGATCGTTGATCGACGGGATTTCAAGAACCGCTGGATCAAACACCGCGTGATTACCGACCATGCCCTTCTCTGGCAGAGAATAAGCCGCGTCGGTGTTCTCAATCATCAAGATGAACATCGGCTCACTTGGCTCCAAGCGCCAATTAGTCGAACGCGGGATCATCACGTAATCCCCTTCAGTCACCGCTAAATGGCCATAGTCGCAATAGAGATCAGCACTGCCTTGGTGAATGAACAGCAGCTCATCGCCATCGGAGTTACGTACCAAGAAATCCATCTTCTCGTCCATGCGCCATACACGGATTTTGCAGTCCGCGTTGTGCAAAAGGTGAGGCACAGCCCAAGGGGTTATCTGACTGGCTTTTTCCACCAGTGTAAAATCAAAAGCACGAGGACGTAAGTCGCCCTCCCACTCCGACCAACCTGTTGGGGCGTGCTGGTGATGAAAGTGAGCGGCAGGGCCGAAGAACCCACTTCGACCCGCCTCTCGCTCATAAATTGCCTCTTCAGGGAAGTCGGCATGCGCTTGTTTAGAGCACACACCCTCCCGATGAGGAAACGAGATCCATTTATGCATCGTCTAATACTCCTCGACGAATCTGGTCCTCTTCAATCGATTCAAACAGCGCCTTGAAGTTGCCTTCGCCAAAGCCTTCATTGCCTTTACGCTGAATGATTTCAAAGAACACAGGCCCGATTACTGTCTGCGTGAAAATTTGCAGCAAGATGCCATCTTTGTTCGGCGCACCATCAATCAGCACACGTAAGTCACGCAATAGATCGGTGTCTTCCCCGTGGCCTTTCACACGATCGTCAACTTTCTCGTAGTAGGTATCTGGGGTTGGCATAAAGTCCATGCCGCGCTCACGCAGGGTTTTCACTGTTTTGTAAATGTCATCCGATGCAAGTGCTATGTGCTGGATGCCTTCGCCGTTGTATTCGCGGATGAACTCTTCAATTTGTGATTTGTCATCGGAAGACTCATTGATAGGGATGCGGATTTTGCCACATGGTGAGGTCATGGCGCGGCTCACAAGGCCTGTCAGCTTACCTTCAATGTCGAAGTAGCGAATCTCACGGAAGTTGCCGATGCGCTCATAAAAACCAGACCACAGGTCCATATTGCCTTGTTTCACGTTGTGCGTAAGGTGATCGATCTCGTAAAGGCCTACGTCGGCTTTCGCCATACGCTCTTGCGCGTCATCATAGAATCGGAAGTCAACGTCGTAGATGCTCTGCTTGCCGTAACGATCCACAAAATAAAGCAAACTTTCACCGATGCCGTAAATAGCAGGAATACTCAGCTCCATCGGCCCTATTTCTGTCTTGTAATCTTCACCACCACCGTTAGACGCCTGCGTCATTGCAGTGGTTGCATCGTTAACACGAAACGCCATGCCACACACCGATGGGCCGTGAACTTTAGCGAACACTTCCGCTTGGCTGTGTGGCTGTTCATTGACGATAAAGTTGATGTCACCTTGTCGATACAGCCAAGCCTCTTTTGAACGATGCTTAGCGATCTCAGCAAAACCAAGTGACACAAACAGCGCTTTAAGTTGCTCAATTCCCTTGTGGTCGACAGCTGTGTATTCAACAAACTCGAATCCATCTGTACCAAGCGGGTTGTAGATATCCACCATAAGCGTTCTCCTTGCCTCTTTTACCTCAATAAATTTGGCTCACAAGTCGAGAGATTGAAATGTAAAGCAGAAAACAGGCAATATAGATAAAGCCCATCAAGTTGTAAATTAATTGTTACACGAGAATGGATAGATCAGGAAGGTGAGTACTATCAAAGAATTGAGATGAGATGCTCTGATTTACAGCTGAACAAGAGGTGTTAGCGAATGGTTACGGGTGAGCTTTATCAACGAAAGTAGCGAATCGCACCCTAGCCCTATCTGACAGGGTAGATAAATGACACAAAAAAGCCGCTGTCGTCAGCGGCTTGATGAATTCTAAAATGAACATGACACGAATCAGAGAACGGCGTTAATCCCAGTCGAGAATCGACCAATTCGGTTGTTCGGCCAGTGCTTTCAAGCGCGGGCATGGGTTCACCAAGTAAGCAAAGTCCGCGTGTTCGCATAAAGGTAAGTCGTTGATTGAATCCGTATAAAAGTGAATGTCTGAGTAGTTGGTTTCTTGATTATCTAACCACTCTTTTAAACGCGTCACTTTGCCTTCTCGATAGCTTGGTACGCCTAAGATTTCCGATGTAAAACAGCCTTGGTTTTCGACTAAATCGATACCGAGGGCATTCTCGATACCAATCTTACGACCCACAGCTTCCACTAAGAAACTTACGCTGGCAGAGATGATCAACATATCGATATTGTCGTGCTCTAGCTGCTCAATCAAAGGCTTAGACTGCTTAAACTGCTTTGGCAAGATATGGTGCTCAACACACTCTTCCACCAAAGCAGCAACCTGTTCTGTTGGCATATCCGCTAAAGGCTGCATGGCAAACGTTAGGTAGTCTTCCATATTCATTTTGCCTTCGCAATATAGCCCCATTAGGCGCTTGTCTTCTTCAATAAAATTGGGGGCTGTAGCTATGCCCTTTTCAACCAAGAACGCATTCCAAAGCATTGCTGCATCGGCATTGATCAGCGTTTCGTCCATATCAAATACATACAAAGGTTTGAACATCTTAGGCTCTCACTGGTTGAATTTCATTAAGGTTAAACAGCAGTTCGAGTTGGCTGCCATTAGCCAACAGTCGTTCAGAGGAACGGTTAAGTAGGTCGACCGTTAATTCACACTCATCAACGTCCACTTGGTAGCGAATCACGTTACCCAACAACTGGTGGTTGCGAATGGTGCCCGTTTTCGGCGCAGAGATGTGTTCGCCATATTGTCGGCCTTGCTCTTTAACGTAGATAGATTCTGGTCGAATCGCCACTTTCCATTCGGTTTCAATATTGAACAATTGCTTGGCTTTATTCGCTTGCACCAGATTGTAATTCCCCATGAACCCTGCCACGAATTCATTGGCAGGTTGAGTGTAGATCTCTTCTGGCGTACCCGCTTGCACGATCTCACCTTTGCTCATTAAGAATATGCGATCAGACATGATCATCGCTTCTTCTTGATCATGAGTCACGAAGATCGTGGTCAGGTTCATCTCTTTTTGAATATCACGGATCTGTTGGCGTAGGTGCTTACGGATCTTCGCATCCAGTGCTGACAGCGGTTCATCAAGCAACAAAATACGCGGCTTGACCACCAAGGCTCTTGCCAAAGCCACACGCTGACGCTGACCGCCTGATAGCTGATGCGGGTAGAATTTCTCTTTGCCCGTTAAATCCACCAGCCCAATCACTTTCGCGACTTCGCGCTTAATCTCTTCAGCAGCAAGCTTTTTCATCTTAAGGCCAAACGCAATGTTGCCCTCAACCGTCATGTTCGGGAACAGCGCATAAGATTGAAATACCATGCCGATGCCACGCTGTTGTGGCACTTGGTGGGTGATCTCTTCGCCATTCACCCAGATCTCACCGCCATCAACAGGATTCAAGCCCGCTAAGCTGCGCAGCAGAGTTGATTTACCACAACCACTTGGGCCAAGCAGCGTGATGAATTCACCCTTTTCGATGGAAAATTCAATATCTTCAAACACCGTGTTGTCACCAAAACGCTTGGTGAGATTTTTCGCAATTACATAGCTCATTATTTGATTCCTTGGCTGAAACGACTTGCCAACCAAGTCAGTAAGAAAATAAACAGGAAGTACGTCATCACAAGGGCAGACGTGAAGTGGCCGCTGGTTTGACGCATGTTGTATAGGTAAATTTGCAGTGTCTCGTAGCGAGTACCCACCAAAATATTAGCGAACACGAACTCACCCAATAGAAACGAGAACGACAAGAACAGCGACGCCATTAAGCCTTTCTTAAGGTTTGGCAGAATAATCAACAAGAACGCCTTAGTGGTGCTTGCACCAAGCAGATGAGCCGCGTCCATCAAGTCGTGCAAATTGATTGCTTCAAAGCTGTTGGCAATCGCGCGGTACATGAATGGCAGCGCGATGGTGAAGTAAGTACCAATCAGGATCCATGGCGTGCCTATCAAGGAGATTTCGCTATCCGCATACAGCTGAAGCAAGCCAACTGACGATACTACTGGCGGTACTGCGAACGGCAATAAGATGAGGATATTCATCACCTTGTCGAGTTTCGGGAAATAGTAAAACACCACGAAAATCGCAGGTAGAACCAACACCACACTCAATGACAGCGCCGCCACACAGATAAACAGTGAACGACCAAAGGCTTGTAAGAAGCGAGGATCCGTCAGTAGGTTGATGTACCAATCCAGAGTAAAACCATCCGGCAGGATCGTGGCGCCCCAACGCGAAGAGATCGAGTAGATGAAGGTCGCCAAGATCGGGATCATCATGATGCCAACGATCGAATAGACCACGGTTTTATGAAAGCGAGTATTTACGGTGTTCATTACTTTCTCTTCCCTGCGTAGCTTTTGCTGATCAGCCATTGGTTAATCACGGTGATGAAAGCCAGCATCGCCATCAGAATCACGGAAATTGCGGCAGCTAGGTTTGGTTCAAGGAACAGGTCGCCCGATACCAAGCTCGCGATTCGAATCGTAATCACGTTGTAGTTGCCCGAGGTCAACGCATACACGCTCGCATACGCGCCAATCGCATTAGCAATCAAGATGATGAAGGTGCCAAACAAGGCAGGAGATAGCACAGGCAGCGCGATTTTGGTCCAGTATTGCCAAGTTTTCGCACCAAGCAGTGCTGAGGCGGCTTGCCAGTCGTCACTCAAGGCATCAAACGCTGGATACAGCAACAACACCGCTAATGGGATCTGGAAGTAGATGTAAATCGCCAACAGGCCCCACTTGCCATACAGATCGAAATCACCCAGCAAGCCGTACTGCTTGAGCAATAAGGTGATCGCACCATTGGTGCCCAAGATGATGATGAAAGCGAACGACAAAGGCACACCAGAGAAGTTGCTGCTCATGTTGGTGAAGGCAATCACCGCATCGCGGATTTTAGAATCAACGCGGCGCAATGAAGAAACGAGCAGAGTCGCGATCGCTAAGCCAACAATACTCGACCAAATCGACAGCCATAAACTGTTACCGAAGGCCTGCATCATGAAGGCAGAGTCGAATATTTCAGAATAGTTTTCTAACGAGATCTGATCATCATAGAAAAAGCTGTTAATCAGAACCCAAATCATAGGGGCTAATTGGAACAAATAGAAAAACAGGGCGAAAGGCGCAAGCCACAAAGCGGGCTTGAAGCGTTGAAACAAAGATTTGGTTTTGGGTTGAAGCGCAGAGCCATTGCTCTGCGTGATTACAGAACTGCTCATAGGGCCAACAATTCCTGAGTGTAAGATTTATCGTGTTCAAGGTTGAGTAGCTGACACACGCTGCCGCAAATATCCGTCTGTTTCACTGAACATTCTTGATGTGTGAACTTATCGCCAATCACAAAGAATGGCACTTCACGCTCTTCAGGCAGAATGCCACCGTGAGACAAGTCATTGTTCATGCCGTGATCACTGGTGATGATCACCTGATAACCATCGTCTACCCATTTCTCAAGGTAGTTCGATAGGTAAATATCCGCGCCACGCGCACTGTTGCGGTATTGGCGAGAATCCAACCCATGCTTGTGTCCAATATCGTCAATGTTCATTGGGTGAATCAACAAGAAGTCCGGCTGATGAGTGACACGCAGGTGCTCAGCATCCAAGAACAAGGCTTCATCTGGGTAGTGGTCCCAGTGGTAAAAACAACCATGCTGGATGTTCATGGTTTCATCGTTGGTAAAACGGTCACGCACAGCGTCAAACGGCGCTCGGTTATACAACTCGCTCACCCAGTGATAGGCCGCGGCAGCCGTCACTTTGCCCTGAGATTTAGCCAAGCTAAAGATCGACTCGTGATTCGACAAACGCACGATTTGATTGTTAACGATGCCACTCTCGACAGGGCGAACCCCAGTTAAAATGCACTCATACAGTGGGCGTGACATAGATGGCAGTTCACATTGCACAGGGTAAAGCGTGGCGCGCAGCTTGTTTTTTTGCGTACTCTGCGAAGTGCTCTGTTTATTCTGCAAATCGCCCTGTTTTTCATGAAGATCTTTAAGTTCTAGAAGACCGTTCAGGTAGCCCATGCAATCACGGGCTACCTGATAATTCAGTCCATCTAGAACAACAAGGATAACCTTATTGCTCATGGTCTATTCTCTATTGCTTGTTTCCATAAGCCACCTATTGAAGGTGGCGTGTTACGCGGGGATTATTGCTGATGAATCAAGACGCTTTCTTGCCATTGACGCGGCAGACGACGTGCTGATTTTTCCCATGCTGAGAAGTCAGTCACTGGGTGAACGTTGCTGTATTGCTCGTTCGAGATCAGCTTGTCTTGTACTGATTGAGGTAGCGTAACGCTGCTACGGATTGGACGCGCATAACCTTCTGCTAGGTTGATTTGGCCTTGGTCGCTGAAGATGTATTCACGAGCCAGCTTCGCCGCGTTCGGGTTTTTCGCGTATTTGTTGATGATGGTGGTGTAACCAGAGATCACTGAGCCATCTTGTGGAATGCTTACCGTAAAGCGCTCACGGTCGATCTTGTCGCGGTAGTTCAATGCGTTGAAGTCCCACATGATCGCCACTTCTACTTCGCCTTTTTCAAGGTTCGCGATGCTTGGATCTGTGTAAGATAGACGGCCTTGCTTCGCTAACTCGCCAAAGAATTTAATCGCGGGTTTTAGGTTTGATTCATCACCGCCGTTAGCAAATGCAGCCGATAGAATCGCGTTGTTTGCTTGCGCGGCTACGCCTACGTCACCAACAGTAACTTTGTAGTCGCCCTCTAGTAGGTCACTCCAAGATTTTGGTGCTTCTTCAACAAGGTTGTTGTTTGAAATAAACGAGATAGTGCCTGTATAAGCCAGAGCCCAGTGACCATCTTTGTCTTTCGCCCAATCTGGAATGTCATTCCAAGTGGTTGGCTTGTATGGCTGCGTTACGTCTTTCTGCACAGCGACACGTGCAAAGGCGAAACCAACATCACCGATATCCGCGGTTGCGTTTCTTTTCTCTGCTTCAAATTTAGAGATCTCTTGTGCCGAGCTCATGTCTGTATCCTGATGCTTCAAACCGTAGTTTGCTTTCAGATCAGCCCATGTGCCTTTCCAGTTTGCCCAACTGTCTGGCATACCCACACTGTAAACCGCACCCTCTTTTTGAGCAGCTTCAATCAGTGACTCAAGATCAGCATCCTTCGCCATCGCTGGCATTGAAAGTGTCGCCGTTATTAACGTTGCACTGATTAGCTTTGCAGGTGAAGCAATCCGTTTTGACGGTGTACCCACCAGTTTTTCTACTGATGAGGTTGAACGGCTAAGCAAAGTTTTCATTGTCTCTATCCTTCTGGACTAGGTCAGTAAGTTCGTTTTGTATGCTATCGCCAGAATATGACGCTTTCGCGCAACTTATTTGACAGTTCAGATGCATTTACATGGCAGTTATATTTCACTCATATGACAGCAAGTCGTTGTTTACTGTCACATTCCTGTTAACTCCGTGGTTTACCTTATTAAGCACACAAACTTATGGACTAGATCAGTAATGAGAATATTGGGGACAGGGCAGTCAGGGACACAGCTAGGAAGAATTAAGACAAGTATTCGAGAACAGCTTCTATCAGGCATCTTCACCGAGGGGCAAAAACTGCCCTCCGAAAGAGCGCTCAGCGAGCTGTTTTCCACCACCCGAATCACGCTCAAAGATGCCTTGGTATCATTAGAAACCGAAGGCTTGATATACCGAGAAGAGCGCCGAGGTTGGTATGTGTCGCCCGAACGTATTCGCTACAACCCATTGTCTCGTTCTCACTTTCATCAAATGATTCGTGAACAACACCGCATTGCAGAAACAAGGCTGCTGAGCACTCGTACAGAAATGGCGGCAGGCGATTACGCCAAAGCATTAGAAATAGAACAGATAACCCCGATACACGTGATTGAGCGATTACGATTTATTGATGGCAGAGCGGTACTGTTCGTTGAAAACGTATTGAAAGCCCCCCTGTTTGAAAAAATATTGTCGGAAAACCTCACCATGTCGCTTACGGGCATCTATCGAGAAAAATACGGCTATGAGACTAAACGATCGCGCTTTGATGTGATTCCCACTTCTGCCCCAGCGCATGTCGCTAAGGCGTTAAATTTGGCTGAAGGACAACCTGTTCTTAAGATCTGCCGCGTGAACTACAAACAAGACGGCGAGTTAATGGACTGCGAACTGGAATACTGGCGACCAGATTCTGTAGTGATCCATATTGATAGTATTGGGTAATGCTGTGCCTACTTGAGAGAAGAACCCCACACATACAAAAACTCCGACTGATTAGGTCGGAGTTTTGGATTTAGCGATCAAACATTAAGGTGATGTGAATCATCTAGCTCATGAATCAAGCTTGAGGAACAGCCTAACCCTTGGTGAATCTGGGTTAGTGAAGAACTTCTCTGGGTTGGATTTCTCAATCAATATCCCCTTCTCAAGGAATACCACCTGATCCGACACCTGACGCGCGAACTCCATCTCATGAGTGACCACCACCATGGTGTAGCCCTCTTGCGATAGCTTCTTCATCACTAGGAGTACCTCTTCGACCAATTCAGGGTCGAGCGCCGAAGTTGGCTCATCAAACAACAAAACATCCGGTTCCATCGCGAGCGCCCTAGCAATCGCGACACGTTGCTTTTGTCCACCCGATAACATACTTGGGTAACTCTCTAGCTTGTGCGACATTCCAACCTTGTCGAGTTGCTTACGAGCCATCTCTTCAGCGTCAGGTTTTGCTATCTTTTTCACGTGTACCAACGCTTCCATGACGTTTTGCAACACGGTGAGATGTGGCCATAAGTTGAAGCTTTGAAAGACCATGCCAAGACGTTCACGAAGTTTCGCCAACTCTTTGTATTTGAGCGGCTTACCCGTTTCAGAGTTGACACCAATACGCTCATCACCCATGAAGATCGTACCGCGTTCTGGTTGTTCTAACCAGTTCATGCAGCGCAATAACGTCGATTTTCCCGACCCTGACGAACCGAGAATACTCACTACATCGCCTTTGTTGATGGTAAGGTTGATGTCTCGCAGCACTTCGATGCCATCAAACTGTTTCGACAAGTTTTCAATGTTGATGATCGTCTCGCGCTCTTCCAACAGTGGCTCGCACTCAATCACTTCCAAATTCACTCCCAAAGAGGGGTTAATCGGTGCTTCTGTTTCAATAATCTCTGATTGTTTAAGCATGGCTAAGCCCTCTAAGTTCAACTTTGGTTTGGATTCGTTTGGTAATGGTTTCAAGTGCAATACTCACCGCCCAGTAGAGCGCAATCGCAATGATGAAGGCATTCAATGGGATGAAGTAGGTCGATTGAATACTGTTGGCTGCCGCGGTAATTTCTGCGACGGTAATGATGCTAAGAAACACAGTGTCTTTTAAGCAGATGATAAGTTGGTTAGTGATCAGAGGAGCCGACTTAAATAACACGTTGGGTGTGATGACTCGGGTGAAGGTTTTGAGTTTAGAAAACCCATAAGCGTGCGCTGCTTCGATGTAACCAGGCTCTAACCCTTTGCGCACACCGCGGAAAATCTCACAGAAATACGTACCATGATAGAGGCTGAGTGCGATGATTCCCGCTGGCTTTGTTGCGTAAATCGAGTGAACTAAATCAGAATCGTACGATCAGATCAGAGACATTCTCTTATTGACTCCGA
>NZ_CANLBV010000046.1 GCF_947488985.1 uncultured Vibrio sp. | reverse complement strand
TTGAGGGAAATTAATGTCCATATAGTACCTCCGAGCAGAGTTACTATTAGATCAGAAATTTAATCAAATTGGTATTATCATGCGCCTTTTTTGTATCTGTGGTTTTTCTGTATTGATAGCATTAACGCCGTACCATAAAAATGGCCGAATCATATGATGCAGCCATTTTCAAAATCTGTCGAAGTACGACGATATCAGTACTCAGAAGAGAGCTCTGAAAATATTGCTCTAAAGACTTAGAGCATTTTACGTGCCGCTTCAACAACTACTTTGATCGAACGCGCTTCGGTCACTTTCAATGTGTCGTGATCAGGGGTCTCTTTTTGAGTACGGTTGATGATGACCCCCGCAACACAACCCGCTTTCAGACCAGAACTTGCACACATTGTTAGCAGTGTTGCAGATTCCATTTCAAAGTTAAGAACGCCCATGTCTTGCCATTCTTGCATTGAACCTTGGAAGCGCTTAACAACGCGGCCCGAGAAGGTATCGTAACGCTCTTGACCTGGGTAGAAAGTGTCACTGGAAGCGGTTACACCCATGTGAACGGCTGCGCCTGATTCTTCCACTGCTGCTTTCATTGCTGTTGCAACATCGAAGTCTGCCACGGCTGGGAACTCCATTGGCGCAAAGTGAAGACTAGCACCGTCTAGACGAACAGAACCAGTAGAAACTATCATGTCACCCACATTTACGTGTGGTTGGATAGCGCCTGTCGTACCAACACGTAAGAAAGTACGAACACCAAGCTGAGCAAGCTCTTCAACGGCGATAGAAGTCGATGGCCCACCGATACCGGTTGAACATACAACAACGGGTTTGCCGTCTAACTCTGCACGATAAAGCGTGTATTCACGGTGACTCGCCAGGAATACAGGGTTCTCCATCTCTTCGGCAATTTTTTGCACGCGAGCAGGATCTCCCGGGATAATCGCAAGAGTCGCACCGTTAAGATCAGCTTCAGTAACACCTAAGTGAAAAACAGCTTGAGACATAGTTTGCTCCTTTGGCTTATTGGGCTTTTTACCCTTCTTTAAGCTCATAGTAAATTAGTGGGGTACCAATACACTCTAACCAAGCTTCCCATGCAATGTAGTGACATAAATCACACCAATGGGAGCAACAGAAACCTGCGTTACACAAATACCTAATCCAGATCACAAAAGTAAGCAGCCTTTACGCCTGTGTTGCATACTAATGAGACAAAAAGCGCCTTTCGCGTATTACCGCTAAAGGCGCTTTTCTACTAGTCGCTTTGAATGTTAGACGCGTTCAATATTAGGGCGTGTTGATCTTTCGTGGTTAAATTTTGTTCGAGATAAAAGCGTTTTAATCGCGGCGAGGGGGAAGTAGCCTAGTCACTCTAAGCAAATCTCCCTCAACAAAGAGTAAAACGCTTTTAGCCGAACCCTTCGGGCAGCGTTTGCTGGTCATTTCTACTACGTTATCGGCTTCTCATGTAGGCTAGCTACACATCGAAGCCTCTGTCTTGTATAAATACCCAGCAACTCGCTGCAAAAAACAGCTCGAAAGATCAACACGCCCTAGTCACTTTGAATACGACTAACCTGTATCACTGAGCTGAACTTAATCCGCTTTAGACCTGATCCACTTGAGACTTAAATCGAAGCAGACGCAGAGCGTTTAATGTCACCAGTGCGGTCGCACCACTATCCGCTAAGACTGCCATCCATAAACCAGTGATACCTAACAAGCTGGTCACCAAGAACACGCCTTTCAAACCCAGCGCAAGGGCCACGTTTTGGCGAATGTTATTCATAGTCGCTTGCGACAGTTCAATCATCGCTGGCAGCTCGGTTAAGCGGTTATGAGTCAGTGCTGAATCTGCCGTTTCCAACGCGACATCCGTACCACCGCCCATTGCAATGCCGACATTCGCCGTTTTCATTGCTGGCGCATCGTTAATGCCATCACCGACCATCGCCACGTGCGACTGCTGAGATAACGCCTCAACGTAAGACACCTTGTCGCTCGGCAGTAGATTGGCCTTGTACTGCATTCCGATCTTACTGCTGATCGCTGCTGCACTTCTCGGATTGTCGCCAGTGAGCATGATAGATTGAATACCCAAGTCATTCAGGCGCTCAATCGCAAGCTTAGCATCACTGCGTAACGTATCTTGCCAAGCAATCAGACCTATCACAGTCGCTTGCTCTGTTGATTCTTCATTAACTTTAAGCTCAAGATCTTTTAGAGCTAGAGCAACCACAACCGTCTTACCCTCGCCTTCTAATACTTCAACCTGAGAAACAACATCGGCACTAAGTTCGAACATGACTTTCGACGGTGACAGAACCTGATATTTCACCCCATCAACATCACCTTCAACACCGCTACCAATGAGCGCTTTTTTGTTGTGTGATTCAGGGATCTCAATATTCAGCGCTTTTACCTTAGCAACCAATGACTGCGCCAATGGGTGAGTCGAACCGACTTCAATCGCTGCAACTACACTCAGCATGGCCTCTTGCTGCCAACCCGCTAGAGGCTGAATATCAGTGACTTGAGGCTTACCTTTGGTCAATGTGCCCGTCTTATCGAAAGCTATGGTTTGAACTTTACCAAGCTGCTCTAGTGCTGCGCCACCTTTAATCAGCGCCCCACGTTTCGCCGCCGCCGCCAAACCAGAGGTAATCGCAGCGGGTGTCGAGATAACCAATGCACACGGGCACGCAATCAATAACAAGGCTAAGCCACGGTAAACCCAAGTTTCCCATGGCTGAGCAAATAGCAATGGTGGTGTGATGATGACTAACAGAGCAACCAACATCATTAGTGGTGTGTACCAACGGCTGAACTTGTCGAGAAATCGCTCTAATGGTGCTTTACGAGATTCCGCTTCTTCAATCAGATGCAATATACGGTCAATCGCGTTCTCCCCCTGCTTAGAAGTGATGGTGATACGCACCACCTTATCCACGACCACAGCACCGGCCATGATACTGTTGCCTTCGATATGCTCAACAGGAACAGACTCGCCAGTGAGTGCGCTTTCATCAAAGCTTGCCGCGTCGGTCATCAATTGTCCATCAGCAGGTAAACGAGAGCCCGCAGCGACTTCAATCACATCACCAGGAGCCAGTTCACTGACTTCGACTTCGACACGTTGACCGTTGATGATCTTAGTCGCATTCTCTGGCACCAATGCCATTAGCGCTTGCACGCCACTTCTCGCTCTTGATGCGGCATACGCTTCTAAACGCTCACCAACCAAGAACAGCAGTAACACCATCGCCGCTTCGGCGGTTTCACCAAGGTACAGAGCACCGAGTGCGGCAACACTCATTAAGGTTTCAATCGCAAATGGTGTCCCTGACTGTGCCAGTTGAACGGCTTTCTTAGCCACCGGATATAAACCTAGCAGACAGGTTGCAATGAACAGACCTTCACTTAATTGGGGAGAGGTATTTTTCAAAAGCGCAGCAAACACCATTGCCGCTGCAATAGCGATAATCTGCACATTAGACTGGATATGAGCTTGCCAAAAAGTCTCAGGTTGTTGCTTTTCTTTCTTAGAACCGACTTCAGTCAGAGGGAACCCCGTTTTGATAGAGACCTGCTCAATCGTCTCAGCAAGATTTTCACTATCGAATTTAACCACCAGTTTTTCGGTCGCAAACAGCACCTTCGTTTGAACAACACCGTCAATATTACTGATCGCGTTTTCTATTTTTCTTGCGCAAGCTGGGCAATCCATTCCGGCAATCAGCCAACTTTTGGAAAATTTGGCGTCGAGATATGAGGTTGATAAATGCCGGTCTTCCTCTCCACTGTCGGAGCCACAGCAATCATCTTCAGAAGACGCTGTCGCAGTAGAAGAGCTGCAACACCCTGATGAAGTACTAGCCGCTGTGATGCTTGAAATTTTAGGGCTGCAACAGCTTACCTCAGAGGCTTGCGGTTCAACGTCCACTTTTGCCGAGCGGCACGCTGCATGTTTTTCACACATAATGTATCTCCTTAATACTCAAAAGCCTTAAGGTCGCTACCGCTCTATTGCAGCACCTTAAGTTACTTACCAGTATAAACCTTGGAGGTTACTCTAAGGTCAAGAAGAAGTTAATCAATAATCGCTATCAGCTGTCTACCGTACTAGCTCTCTAGCGTATTATCTGTGCGGCGTTATCTCTGCACACTTCTCTCGATTGGTCGAGACATCATCAATCAAAACCGCATCGTGTGAACAAAAAGGCTGCGTATTCAAGCTAACGATAGACACATCATCTTCAACAGGGTCGACCTGCGAGCCTTGCATCAGTTCAGCAATATGGTAACGAAGTACCAAAACACCCAATATCCCGAACAAAATATTCCCCAGCGCTTGTCCATATATCACACCTAACGCACCGTACCACTGTGAACCAAAGTAGACGAAAGGTAACGTCCCCAATGTGGCCTTACCTAAATTCAACGCCGTTGAATACAGGGGTTTACCGAGATTATTGAACGAGGTATTCGCGACAAATAACGCGCCGTTGAAGGTGAAGGTCAGCGCCACATAAGTACAAAATGCGGCAACAATAATCGCGGCATCCCCTTGTAAACTAAAACCTTGAATCACAAAGTCCTGTAGGAAGTACAACAGAATACAAACCGCAACGGTATAGAGCGTTGTAACCAACAGTGAGTTGTTCAATGTCTCTTTTACTCGATCCATTCTCTGCGCACCAAAGTTCTGACCGATGATTGGACCAATCGCCCCAGATAAAGCAAAGATCAATGCAAAACAGACCGGAGTTAAGCGCCCAATCACCGAAAAACCGGCGACGTAGTCTTCACCGTATTGCGCAATACCTGTCGTGACGATCGCATTCCCTATTGGAGTCGCAATGTTGGTGATAATCGCCGGAAGCGCAATCGCTAAAATAGGGCGAAGATTCATGCGCCATTGCACAAGAGAAGGGAGAGCGACCAACTGATGGCTGCGAATGAGTGGATACAGTGAGAAAAAAAGCACGCAAAAACGGGCAACAACAGAAGCAATCGCCGCTCCTTCGATATTCCAGCCGAAGCCAAAAATAAACAGAGGATCTAAAATCGCATTAACGATACCGCCAGACAAAGTCGCCCACATCGAACGCTTTGCATCTCCCGCCGCTCTTAACCCAGCCCCTGCCGCCATCGCCAGCGCGAGAAAGGGGCCACTTGGCAATAAGATCTCGAGATAAGCTTGAGCGCGCTCAGCTGCGATACCCTTAGCCCCAATAGCCGCCAACAGCTCTGGGATATAAGCAAACATAACGACAGTAATAGCCAAGCTGATAACAAACGCCGTCAGCATGATACTCATGCTGAGATTTCGGGCGTGGTCTCTATCTTTGGAGCCTATCGCTTTAGAAACCAAAGCACCCATGGCGATGGAGGTACCAATTGAAACGGAAGTTGAAAAGAAAGTCAGAGTGCCTGCAAAGCCAACCGCCGCCGCCAATTCAACCTGCCCAAGCATACTGATGAACAACATGTCGAGTAAGTCGACCACAAATAGAGCCATCAAGCCGACAGAGCTCGCTCCGGACATCACCAAGATGTGGCGCATGGTTGAACCTTCAACAAACTTTGCAGTTTGAGTCGTCATTAAACCTCCCAAAATTGAAATACCATCAGCGAAAAGCGATGCAAACTAAAACTCAATAAATGAAGACTCTGCAAGCTCATGCTCCACATTCTAATGTTCCACAATCTAACGATCGACAAAGCAAAAAAGGCGCGAGCGCGCCTTTTAACTATTCTGAATATTAATAAAAATAATCTTAGTTAACAAGTTATACCTATCACAGTAAGTGCTCATAAATCGCGTAGGAAAAAGCTTGAGAACAAGGCAGTATTTTCGATAAGCAGTTATTTTAAAATCAAAAATTCTAACGCAGTTATCGAGCGTTTTAGCCAGCTAGGATGACCCGGTATTTACTACGATTGGTATAACTATACAGGGTGTTTGAAGCATTCATCCAAATTCTTACCGATTGCTCGCAATACATCGGTTCTGGTTATAATTCCAACCAATTTCTTGTTATCAATCACAGGATAGGCTTTCGGTTTTCCGATCTGCATCATATCTGCCAATTCAATAATCGATAAGTCAGGGGAAACCCACAGTACTTCTTGGTACATGCAATCACCGACAATATGAGTATCTTGGCAGAAGTAGCTCACTTTAACCAGTTTATCGAGTAAATCTTGCTCAGAAAGAAAACCTATCACCTGTTCATTATCGTCAATGACAGGGCCCCCCATATGATGGCTGCGCATCACTTTATCTAGCGCGAGACTGAGCGGCATATCAGGAGTGAATGTCACAACCTGTTGTGTCATGTAATCTTTCACTTTTATTGAATTCATGGTGTTCTCCCTAAATACTTTTGCCATATCTTTCACTATCGCTTTCATTTAATTGTTGTCTAAAATCTTGATTTTACTAAATGGATTTCGACAATTTTATTGATAGGCAAAACCGAACACGCCAGTAAAACGAGACAGGTAAAGGCTCGCGAGCGTTTTTATGGCTAATAAAAAAGAAAAAAATACCCACACAACAAACTCTGATTTACCCGACTTAACACAGCTCATCGGGTGACAGAAGCTCAGTTACCTTGGGATCACCACCCACGTTTTCTGAATAAACGGCAACAAAAAGGCCAGCAAATGCTGGCCTTGTTACATGATGATTCTTCTTACGCTTTGCTAGCGAGCACAATACGCTTGCCAAAGCTGAGTTGCCTTTGAATACGCTTGAGCCTTATCGTGCGTTTCTGCGAATAAAATCGCGGTCATGCTGTCAACCACACTATTCGCCATCAGCTCAATTTCATCTTGTGGCGTTCCAAGCACACACTCCGAAGGCAGAGGTAGTTCGCTATTCATGGTACCTTGCCAATAAAAAGACTCCACCTTACCAGGAGAGCTCATCCATACGGTTTGGCTAACTTTAGGGTTGTACTCTGACTCGCCATTCATCCCTTTAAATGAAATCACCGAGTGAGATTTATTGCCAATCACATGCTCAACTTCCGCATGCAGTTGTGGGAAGCCCGGGTGGAAACTGCCACGTAATCCTAAACGACCACCACCAGGGTTCAATGCTCGAACCACAGTATTGATCGGCGTTCTCAGCCCATAACGGTGCTTCCAACCAATCATGGTTTGAGCCTCCGGCGCGAAGTTTGCTAAAGGTAAGTAAGCAATGCCATCCGTTTCAAGGATATGCTTGGCGTCTTGTGGGTCTTGGGCGCTGCGGACGCCAACGCAATCTAGGTGAGTCTCAACGTGTGTACGGCCACTGGGTTTGTCCATATAGCCGTGCATTAACACTTTGTAGCCATCGTCTGCTAATATCTTCGCCGCCAGTAAATTCCATGGCTTACCGCTGGCAGTATCATTGCGCTTACCTGCATAACATGGCCAATCAATGTCAGCCCCCAAGTCAGGCACCCGCGACTGAAAGGCTTTAACAAACCCTGCGATTTCTTCATTGGTTTCATTCTGCACACGAATTAACATCAGTAGCATAGCCATTTGGTCGTCACCAACCTTTCCGCTTAAATACTCATCCATGATACGGTGGGCTTGCTCGAACGACAAAGGCTTACGCCCTCTTTCTCCTCGCCCGACAGTACGAATACACTCTAAAATACTACTCATTGACTGCTAATTCTCTTTTCTGTCGATATTAATACCATTTAATTCGTCTTCGATTCTATGATACTCGCATGGTATTGCAAAGCGATTCAGTTGCTATCAATATCATTACCAACAAACATATTGGTGCGATAAGAGTCAGCAAAGATCCATCACGGTTGTTAAGTGGCGAAAAATAGCGCATAGAAAGGCTTAAGAACAAGGCGCAGCTTTTCTATAAGTCGTTTTGATCAATCGTGGTTCTACGATCAAAAATTCTAACGCCGTTATCGAGCGTTTTAACAAGCTAAGCTGACCCGTTATTAACTGCGATGGGTATTACTAGCATTCATCGTCATTTTGCCTATACTGCCCCACTTTGGTCATTGACGACTCAGCACACTTAAACTTTAGGTAGCCCTATGATTACTTTCAGCACTAACTTTGGCGATATCGAGATTGAACTCAACCTTGAAAAAGCGCCAGTCACATCGAAGAACTTCCTCAAATACTGCCAAGATGGTTTCTATGAAGGCACGACGTTTCATCGTGTTATTGAAGGGTTCATGATTCAAGGGGGTGGGCATACGATCGATATGACAGAAAAGCCAACCCGAGCTCCCATTGTCAATGAAGCAAACCGTGGCTTGAAAAATGTGATTGGTTCTGTGGCAATGGCCCGTACTGACGCGCCCCATTCAGCAACGGCGCAGTTCTTCATCAACCTTGATCACAACGACTTTCTCGATCATACCTCAACCACAAATGCAGGCTGGGGTTACGCGGTATTCGGCAAGGTCACCGCCGGAATGGATGTGGTCAACAAAATCGCCGCTGCCCCAACAACCACTCGTTGGGGGCACGAAGATGTACCTTGCGAAGATATCGTGATCACTAAGGTCACGATTAGTGATTAGTGATTGGTGATTGGTGAGAGCTTAAGGACTCGCGGCTAACGCGCTAACAGGTTTTCTCGCCCTGATACTGAAGAAACAATACTCGGCCTAGCGCCGAGTACTGAAACGGATGACAAAGGTTTATTTTCGTCTCGACCATTTTATATAGCAAAACAGTGAAGCAATAATCACAGCCCCACCGAGCAGCTTTTGTATTTCAACACTTTCCCCAAGCATGCTGACACTGAGCAACAAGGTCCAGACAGGTTCAAGAATCATGATCAGCGCCGCCACCTCTACGTTCACAGAGTGCTGACCGACCGTTTGCAGTAAGTAGCGAATCGCCGTCGCGATCACCGTTGACACGATAAACCAGAAAACGAGTGTTTGGGTTATTTCAAATTCTGGTTGCACCGTTGTTGAGGCAAAGGCTAAACCACTGACACCGACCGCAAACAACTGCACACAGATCGAAGCGATCGGCTTGATATCAGTAATCACCCGTTTATTCATCACAAAATGCATCGACAGCAGTAGCGACGATAAGAGGAAGTAAATCTGACTCTGTTCGATATTCCATCCATTCCCCAAGGTCAGCAACAGCATACCAACAATGGCGATAGGGAAAGACATCCAAAACGCACGATTAGGCTTAACTCGAAACAAAATCCAAGAAATAAACGGTGCAATGATCATGGCTAAGCTCATGATAAATGCCCCCTCTGATAAGCTTTCCGTCACTGAAACGGCAAACACCCAAACCTGTATCGATACCGACAGCAACAGGCCAACTCCACAAAGAGACAGAATCTGCTTAACAGAGAGCTTGCGAATATGATGAATACAAAATGGCAGAAGAATAAGGCTCGCAACGACAAATCGCACACCGATAAATACCGGACCCGGCATTTCCAAGACCACAAGTTTCGAGGCGATCCATCCGACCCCAGCGAGTAAGGTGGCAAACAGGAGGTACAGCTCGCCGCGCATCGCTTTTACATTCATCATTTTCAATTCGTCCGATAACAAAAAAAGCAACCTTGCTCTGCAAGGTTGCTTTTATAAAACATTCAACAGGATCGAGATACTAACTCAATACTCTGATTCACACAGCTTTTTTAACCTGCGTATTCTGGGTAATCCGTTAAACCGTTTTCAGCACCGCCAAACAAGGTATTTGGATCGTGCGCCGCAAGTGGGTAACCGTTTTGAATGCGAGCCGGTAAATCTGGGTTTGCCACGAATGGACGACCAAAACCAACCATATCCGTTACGCCTTCAGCTACCGCTTTTTCGCCGCGCTCACTATCGTATTTACCTGCGTAGATCAGCACACCGTCATAAGCTTCACGAACCGCAGTTTTAAACGCTTTTGGCGTTTCCGGTGCATCATCCCAATCGACTTCAGCGATATGCAGGTAAACAATTTTGTATAGGTTAAGCAGTGCTGCCGCTGCTGTGTAAGTCTCTACTGGCGTCGCGTCAACCGTACCATTCAACGAGGTGAACGGAGCAAGGCGAACACCAACACGGTCTGCACCTATCGCTTCAACCATAGCTTCAACCACTTCGCCTAGGAAACGTAAACGGTTTTCAATTGAACCGCCATATTCGTCGGTACGGTTGTTGGCTTCAGAATCGATGAATTGATTGATTAGGTAACCATTCGCAGCGTGAAGTTCAATACCATCAAAGCCAGCTTCAATCGCATTCAAAGCCGCTTGGCGGTACTGCTCAACCACATCTTTGATGTCTTCTTTCGTCATTTCACGAGGTTCAACCACATCAACAAAACCCGGCTCATCAGTGCCGTTATCGATAAATACTTTGACGTTTTCTGCTTTCAGTGCAGAAGATGAAATAGGCTGCTCACCACCAATGTTGTCTGGGTGTGTGACACGACCGACATGCCAAAGCTGTGCGAAGATAACGCCCTCTTTTTCATGAACGGCATCAGTGATCTTTTTCCAACCCGCGATCTGCTCATCAGAGTAGATACCCGGAGTCCAAGCGTAACCTTGACCCATAGGTGAAATCTGTGTGCCTTCAGCAACGATCAAACCCGCAGAAGCGCGTTGAGCGTAGTAAGTCGCCATCATATCGTTCGCTAAGTTGCCAGGCTGTGTTGCACGAGAGCGAGTCATCGGAGGCATAACAATACGATTTTTAAGCTCGATATTACCAAGTTGAATTGGTTGAAATAGTGCGTTTGTCATTGTTATATCCTCGATTAACCTAGTTGAATCAGTTCGATTTGGTAGCCGTCTGGGTCAGTAATGAAAGCAATGTGCGTGGTACCGCCTTTCACTGGGCCCGCTTCACGAGTCACGTTACCGCCTAGCGATTTAATCTTGTCACAAGCTGCGTAAATATCTTCTACACCGAGAGCCAAATGACCAAACGCATTGCCCATGTCGTACTCATTGGTGCCCCAGTTGTACGTTAGCTCAATTGTCGTGCCACCTTGTTCATAGCCAACAAAAACCAATGTGTAGCGGTAATCTTGATTTTCATGGCGCTCTAGCTCTTGCATGCCCAATACTTTGGTGTAGAACTCGATAGATTTGTCTAAATCAGCAACTCGGATCATTGTGTGTAGAAATTTCATATTCACCCTTAGTATTTGAATCTAAGCTTCGCGACACGACGCTTATTATTATTCGTTTAGGTCTGCATTAAAGCGGCCTATTTCTCTGTTGCTAGACATATTACTCAAATCGCACAAATCAGTGAAATTATTAAATATTCTTATTTTGATAATTTTTCGTTATTAAAAAATAAGGTATACAAAATGCGCCACCAAAAAAGGGAAGCCAGCGCTTCCCTCTAATTTAAGAATTAGAATTTAAACCTCAAGCGGTTAGGTTCTAACATCTTGAAGCGCTGAGCTTCGCTGATGACGAGTCATCAGGTGATAGACCACTGGTACAAAGTAGAATGAAATGAGCGTGGTTAACACGGTTCCACCCACAATCGCCACCGCGAACGGAGGCCAAAAGCCACCACCAGCAATAATCAACGGCATAAAGCCACCCACGGTAGTGATCGTCGTTGAGCTGATATGACGAGTACACGACATCACCGCCTCTACCACCGCATCAACATTGCCAGATGAGGCTTGTTCGTCGAGCTTCAACTCCGTCAAAATAACGATAGCTGCATTAATCGCTAGCCCCGCAATCCCAAGCATCGCTATGATCACCGTAAAGCCAAATGGATAGCCGAAGATCCACACCGATAGCAACCCTAGCCCACCAGCCAATGCCGCTACCATAAAGATGATGCTACTTAGCCTAAACGAGTTAAACGAGTTAAACGACATCACGACGACTAACACCATCAACACAACCACCACGGCGACATTCGAGATAAGACTATTTACCGAGTGATCGCGCTCTGCCGACTCACCGCCAAACTCGATGCTGTAGCCCGATGGAATTTCGTAACTTTCCAAGCGTTGTTGGAACTCATTGAGCACGGTTTGCGGCAAGACGCCCGCTTCAATGTAGCCCTCTATGGTATTGACACGCTGCCCGTTACGACGAGTAATCGCACCACGACTGGTGGTCAGCTCAAGCTCAGCCAAAGTCGAAACATTAATGCCCGTTGAGTAGACCTCAGAGCTGATTGGCAAACGAATATTACTTAGATGCGCCAAGTTTTCACGCGCATCATCCGCAACACGAACACGAATCGGCACCGACTCACTGCCCTCAATCACTGAACCACTTTCACGACCAGTCAAAGTGGTGTGCAGCATGCCAGCAAACTGATTGAGTGAAATCCCGTTGAGTTTCGCGGTGTCTTCATCGACCTTCAGCCACACCTTAGGCGTACCCGGCTGCAAGGTTTCTCGCGTATGAGTCACATGAGGCACACCTGCCAGAATCAGGCGAACATCTTCACCAATCGCTTTTAACGTATCGAGGTTTTCACCATAAACACGCAGCTCAACTGGCGCAGTAAATGGAGGCCCTTGATTAAGCTTTCGTACCAAGATTTGTGCTTCCGGTACCTCGTCATCCAACACCTTTTGCAGTTCTGGAATCAGCGCATTGGCTTGGTCAAAGTTCTCTGTTTTGACCATTGCTTGCGAGAAGTACGGCGCGTTATTTTGCCTCGCTTGCAGGTTGTAATAGAAGGATGGGAAGTTCGCGCCCACAAGCCAATCGATGCGCTCCACTTCTGGATAACGATGAATGATGTCGTCGATTTTTTCAGAAGTCTTTTGGGTCGCATAAATACTCGCTTGTGGCGGCATGTACACCTGAATCTCAAACATGTCTCGATCTGAAGGCGGGAAGAACTGCTCAGTCAGTTGAGACATACTCCAATAGCCAGTAAACGGAACCAACAACACCAGAGCTATAGTGATGATTGGATGCGTGACACCAAAGCGAACAGAAGATGAGAACCAACGTGTTAATGCAGGAATTCTTAAGCCTGTCATATACCAGTGATGTTGACCTTTTTTATCGACATCGCTGAGTTGTTTCGGCAGTAACTTGGTCGCTAAACCTGCAATTAAGGTGTGCGAAATAATGTAAGAGCCGATCAACGAAAAAGACACGGTAATCGCAATACCACCGACAAACTCACCCGAAGCACCCGGCATCAGAAAGATCGGCGCAAACGCCAATACCGTGGTTAAGGTTGAGCCCAGCAAAGGTACCCACAAGTGCTTCAACGCATTCATGGTCGCTTCCACTCTGTGTTGTCCTTTCAAGCGATACGCCTGAATGGTATCGACCATTACTACCGCGTTATCCACCATGATCCCGAGTGCGACTATTAAGCCCGTCACCGACATCTGGTTGATTGGTACGCCGGTCATCTTCATGATCGACAGCGTAAGAAGTGAAGTCAGTGGCAGAGAAATCGCCACCAATATTGCGGCACGCACACCTAAAGTCACAAACAGCACAATCAAGATCAAGCCAAAACCGATCATTAAGCTTTTGCCTAAATCGTCTAAACGAGTTTCGGTATAGCCTTGCTGATTGAACAACACGGTGACATCGATATTGCTTGGCAAATCCTGTTGGAACTTCTCAATCAGTGCGTTGGCGCGTGAAGTCCAGTTATCGACACGAAGATCAGGGTGCATTCTTGCCGCGACAATCACACCCGGCTCACCATCAATAATGGCAATCTGATCTTGAGGCGTTTTCTCACCCCGCCTCACCGATGCAATGTCTTCCATGCGAATGATATGACCGTTGCTATCGGTGGCGATTGGGACTTGTTTAATGCGTTCAATGGAATCCAGTTCCGACTCGATTTCCAAACCAAAACGAGAATAAGCACTGACTAATTCTCCGGCAGAGTTTTTCGCATCTGCTCCTTCCAAAGATTCTGCGATATTGGCACTAGAACGACCAAGCGCGGCAGCATCGGCAGTGCGTAAACTGATTTGAATCTCTTCTTGCGGCATCCCGTATTCATCAACGAACTCAGTACCCGACAAGGTTCGTAATCGCTTAGCCAGTTCTTTAGCATAACGCCCGAGGGTCAATCGGTCTGGCTCGCCTGCACCCGACCAAGTCAGAGATGCAATGGTGGTGAACGCGTAGGTATGGTCACTGTCGAGATCGGGAGAATGCGCACCCGCAGGTAAAATGGATTCGATGTCAGACAGTTTATCACGCGCTTGCGACCAAACCGGCTCTGGCTCAGTGATGGTGTCATTCAACTCTAACGTCACAATCGATACACCCGGCCTTGAGGTCGAGCTTACTAATTTTAACTCACTGAGCTCACGAAGTTTATTCTCGACAACTTCGGTCACTAGGGTTTCAACACGTTCAGCGCTGGCTCCGGGGAAGCTGGTCGTGATATTCGCATAACGGTTGATGATCACCGGATCTTCAGCACGGGGCAGCGTCATAAACGCAGAAATACCACTCACCATCAGCAAGGCTGTCATTAGGATCAGCAGCCGCGTATTGGCAATCGTCTCTATAATTTTCATACGACTTCCTAGTTGGCTGCGTTAACAGGATTCACGGTTTGCCCTGGCACCAAGCGATGTAAACCACTGGCAATCACCTGTTCACCATCTTCAATCGCACCACTCACATACGCTTGTTGATTATTGGCGTACAACACCTGCACACTCCGGCGTTCAACCTTGTTGTCATCGCTAATCACAAAGATGTTCCACACACCGCGCAAACCATCAATCAAACCGGTTAATGGTACCCAGTAACCTTGCTCGTCGATCTGCTCGTCAAACTTAAGGTAGGCAAGCTGCCCTTCTAAAACAGACGCTTGCTCCGGAAACAGGTAACGTAAACCAACACTGCGCGATCGGGTGTCGACCATCGCACCCGGATTCAGCAGCGTCACTGCATAATCATCTCGCCCAACACGAATGCTTGGCGAAGAGAGTGAGGTTACCTTTTGCGTTTGATGGGCTGGAATGCCGATAAAGGCTTCTTTGCCTTCCGATGCGAGCAATGTAAGAGTTGGATTGCCAACATTGACCACATCGCCGAGCGATACAAAACGCGTTGCGATAGTGCCTGAATACGGCGCAAGAATTGTCGATTTTACCAGTTTGAGATCGTTGCCTTTTACTGAGGCGTCAATACGTAACAAGTTGGCCTGCAATACCCGCTGTTCACTGGTTAACGAATCAATTTCCGCTTCAGCACTGAAGCCTTTTGCTTTCAATGAGCGTTGACGCTTTAAGTTAGCGGCAACAAGGCTCAACTGAGCTTTTACTTCTTGCGCCTGTGCTTTCAGTTGGCTTGACTCAGTCGCCAATAACTGGGTATCGAGTCGAATCAGCGGCTGGCCCGTAGTGACGATGTCGCCGACATCCACCAGAATCTCGTTCACTTTACCTGCTAATTCAAAGCCAAGGTTCGCTTGTTGTCCGGCCTTGACCACACCCACATATTCACGCTGCACTGCATACGATGGAGAGCGCTCCAAAGCGATGGTTTCTACCGTTAACACGGTTACACTTGCTGATTCCACGGTAACGCCATCAGGTTCCGCCGTCACTTCAGCTTGTGTGCTTTCACCACAACCAATAACAAGAGCTGACAACGCCACTGCGCTTCCCTTCATCCATTTATACATACTTGCTCTTCCTATGCTGCTCTCAAATGTGTTCTTTTTTTAGACTAACCAAACCAAACTAGACTGTCTAGTTTGATTGTGTTAAAAATAAGTTTCAGCAGAATGATTGATAAAAGCGTCACAAAAAGCATAATGCTTTGCGCACAGCGAGGCAGATAAAACTGAGCCGTGCCTGCATCAAAAATGAGACAAAATTAGCACCAGTACCAAGTATTGCCCCAACACTATGTAATAATCTAACATCAAGTAACGAGAAGCAGCACGTGACTAAAATCATCAAGAGTGAACAGAAGAGATCGCAGATCTTAACCGCAGCAAGTAAGCTTTTCTCTGAATATGGCTTCAAGATCAATATGGATCAGATAGCCAAAGTAGCCAACGTTTCCAAGCAAACGGTCTACTCTCACTTTAAAAACAAAGACGACCTATTCGAAACCTGCATGCAGACCAAATGTGCCGAGCGTGAACTCAACCCTGCGGCGTTTGATATGAATGCCACTCTGGAAGACGAGTTGGTGAAATTTGGTGTGAAGTTTCAGGATTTGCTGCTTGATGAACAATCACGACAAACCTTTCAGAACGCGGTTAGCCAATCCAACACGCACCCAGAAATTGCCTCTATTTATTTAGAAACCGGTCCACAGAAGACCACTAAATTACTCGCCGATTACTTGCAGACTAAGATAGAGTCTGGCGACTTAACGCTCTCTTCTACAAGCTCACCAATCATAGCAGCGCGCCAACTGCTGCTGATGTTTCATGGCAAGTCGGCGTATTGGTCATTCTTTGGTCACGACAGCGGCGAGTCTGAAGAAGAAAGACTCCACTACACTCGTGAATGTGTCGCGCTATTCTTGAACGGCAACCAGCCTCGCTAGTTTGAGTATCACAAACAAAAACACTCGGTATATGCCGAGTGTTTTGGTAAACCGTTGTTGGTAAAAATAACTATGAGCGACCAAGCATGCGGCTCAGTGTGCCATCTTTGTCCACTAGTTGGTGTTTCAATGCACCCAAAACATGGAGAGCAAACACCATTATAATCAAGTTCACCGCATTAACGTGAACGAAAGAAGCCGCAGACTGCAACCACTCCGTTTTCTCACCAGCAGCAATCAACTCAATACCGAATAGCTCTAATGCACGTCCACCAGCAACACTCATCACAGCACCAGAGATTGGCATCGCTAACGTCACTAGGGCGTGTTGATCTTTCGTGGTTAAATTTTGTTCGAGATAAAAGCGTTTTAATCGCGGCGAGGGGGAAGTAGCCTAGTCACTCTAAGCAAATCTCCCTCAACAAAGAGTAAAACGCTTTTAGCCGAACCCTTCGGGCAGCGTTTGCTGGTCATTTCTACTACGTTATCGGCTTCTCATGTAGGCTAGCTACACATCGAAGCCTCTGTCTTGTATAAATACCCAGCAACTCGCTGCAAAAAACAGCTCGAAAGATCAACACGCCCTAGTAACAAGAAATGATGAACGCCTTTCGCGGCAATCTCTTGTGCTCTTGTTAATACAGCAACACTCTCAATCGCCCCTTCTTTCAAACGCCATACAAAGCGTGAAAGTGCGACAACCAAAACAATCAAACCTAACGATTTGTGCAGCCCCATTAACTCGCCTTTTTCGGGACCTCGAGGCATACCTTCGAATTGAAGTCCAATAACAAACACAGCGATAAACAAAATGCCGGTAAGCCAATGGAAAATAACCGTCTGTTTCGATAATGATTTATTCATAATGACCACTCTATGTCTCTGACCCAGGTGTTATTTTGACTCATTATCATTACATTTAACATGGTCTTTACGTAAAGTTACGTAAAGACCAAGAAACCACTACATACCGTTATTTTGAGTGCTTAACGTAAATCAGTTCATCCGTATTAAAGCCGCGCTCTTTGGACATGGTTTTGAACTTTTCCATAACCTCAGATGAGACTTCTGGGGTTCGAGAAAGCAGCCATAGGTAATCGGTGTCTGGGCCAGAAACAAACGCGTATTGGTAGTTCTCTTTATCCAACTCGAACACCACATAAGCGCCATAGAATGGACCAAAGAACGACACTTTCAGATAACCCTGATCGCTGCCTTCGACAAAATACGCCTTACCTTCTGCTTCGTTCCATTGACCTTCATCAATTGAGTAACCGCGATTAACCACCTTGATGCCGCCATCATCGCGAAGACTGTATTCAGCACTGATATTATCTAGCCCGCGCTCAAACGAATGATCCAAGCGAGCCACTTCGTACCATTTCCCTAAGTACCTATCCAATTCAAACTGCTGCACTGGCTGAACGGCTTCCGGCTTGCCAACGCATCCCCCTAACAAAATAGCACTCAGCAGTAATAGTATTGTTTTCATCCTTACCTCGTCTCAATATATTTGTACATCCTGCATACTCTATACGTTAACTTTAGGAGGAAGTTCAACTCTTCTTTTTTAATCAGTGATTTACCTATCACTTACTTAATTCAATTACGCTCATCATTTATAAATCAATCCAAGACTCAGTGAAAACTGACTCTAATAAAAGCTCATTTGTTATTTCTCAGAACCGGCTTCACCCCTTAATCAGATCAATATTCAATTGGGTTAAAAATTGAAGTAAGCGTAAAAAAACGGCATTATGTGCGCGTTTAGTATGGCGCAGAGCCAGATACAAGTATCCCGGACTTCCAACAGTTAAAGTGCTTCCAACAGTAATAAGGTATATATGGCAGTTTTAGACATCCTCACCGCACCCGATCCAAGACTTAAAGTGAAAGCTGAAAAAGTGCAAGATTTTTCATCGGTGCAAACCTTAATCGACGATATGTTGGAAACGCTGTATGCGACCGACAATGGAATTGGTTTAGCGGCAACTCAAGTGGGTCGCAAAGAAGCCGTCGTGATTATCGATCTTTCAGAAACCCAAGACCAACCCCTGATTTTAGTGAACCCAGAAGTGGTAAGTGGTTCAAACAAAGCGCTAGGTCAAGAAGGCTGTTTGTCGGTACCAGACTACTATGCCGATGTTGAACGTTTTACTTCTGTGGTGGTTTCGGCTCAAGATCGTGAAGGCAACGCGATCACCATTGAAAATGATGAGTTTCTAGCTATCGCCATGCAGCACGAAATTGATCATTTATCGGGTAACTTGTTTATTGACTACCTTTCGCCACTTAAGCGTCAAATGGCGATGAAAAAGGTTAAGAAGTACGTTAAGGCACACTCTTAATAGCCCGCTGATAGTCTAAAAAGACTATAAAGCTCGGTTTGTCGTAACCCAGTTTACTAGAAGAAACGCCCAAAGCTAATAACTTTGGGCGTTTCCGTATCTGTTTCCCACCTATTCCATTCTTCAGACCCCGTATCTCTCATCAGGTCACCTAATTCACTAAGCCACTGCACATGACAGATAAGGGTGTGCAAAAGCAAGCCAAAGGAGGTTAGGAAGGCGTTTTAATGTTTGTACCTAAAGGTACTACTATCATCAATGATCTCAATTTTGACTGCCGCAACGCCTTTGTTAACGTCACCAATTTGTACAAATGCCTTATGCGAAAGATCAATGACTCTTCCGGTGACATAAGGGCCTCGATCATTAATTTTAACATCAACTGACTTATTATTGGCTGTATTAGTCACCCTTACGATAGTCCCAAAGGGTAAGGTTTTATGGGCCGCTGTATATGCGTTCTTGTTATACGTCTCACCACTTGCCGTCAATTTGCCGTGGAATCGCTCGCCATACCAAGAAGCCAGTCCAACAAGCACATGTGTGTTTGCATAGCCCTTTGTTTTTGAAGTATCGACGGCAGCATGTGACGAGCATCCGCCAAGCAAAGTCAGAAAGAGAACGGTCAAGATAAGGTTTGGTTTTTTCATGCTATTTGGTCGATTTTCTTCATGCTATGTTTGTCTACTTTCATTGTAGTTCGATTCAACAATGTTGAGCTGAGTATTGTGAGTTCTCAACAAAGGCGATCACCTTATCGTCTTATTCTCGTTTGATAGCTTTTATCGATAGCCCTCCGTTTTTAAAGATAGGATTTGCCTATTGAATCTATAGAAATGTCCGATTTCACAATTTTACGGTGCCGATGCAATATATCTCCATCGACGCGGGATAGCGTTTAACACTACAAATTAGAAAGAGAGTCAAATTATGATCAACACAGAAATCAAACCATTCAACGCAACGGCATTCAAAAACGGCGAATTCGTAGAAATCACTGAGCAAAACGTAAAAGGCAAGTGGGCAGTATTCTTCTTCTACCCAGCAGACTTTACCTTTGTATGTCCAACTGAGTTAGTTGACCTACAAGAAAAATACGCAGAGCTTCAATCTCGTGGCGTAGAAGTTTACTCAGTATCAACTGACACTCACTTCTCTCACAAAGCATGGCACGATACTTCTGACAAAATCGGCACTATCGAATACTTCATGGTAGGCGACCAAACAGGCACTATCACAAACAACTTCAACGTAATGCGTGAAGGTCAAGGCCTAGCAGACCGTGCTACGTTTCTAATCGACCCAGAAGGCGTTATCCAAGCAATGGAAATTACTGCTGAAGGTATCGGCCGTGACGCTGAAGACCTACTACGCAAGGTTAAAGCAGCACAATACGTAGCCGCTAACCCAGGTGAAGTTTGCCCAGCTAAATGGAAAGAAGGCGAAGAGACACTCGCTCCATCTCTAGACCTAGTAGGTAAGATTTAATCTAAGCCTAGCCAAAGAACAAATAAAGCAGAATCGCTAAATGGTTCTACAGGCGCGCTTCGGCTCCACTCCTAAAGGGCAGTAGCGCGCCACCCTTTCAAACCATCAACACCACAATATTTTGCCGACTTGCGCCCCCTTTTTATTTTCCTTTTTCAGCAAGAAGGTATTGGTCAATACCAAGACACAGAATTTAAGAGCAGGTACGATTATGTTAGATCAAGCAATGAAGCAGCAGCTAAAAGCATACCTAGAAAACCTAAAAACCAATGTTCAGTTAGTGCTGAGCCTTGATGGCAGTGATACCGCAAACAAACTTCAAGACCTAGCGAATGATATCGCCTCTCTCACAGACAAAATTGAAGTGACTCGAGATGATAGCGCAAGCACTCGCAGCCCTATCATGCAGGTAGTGAACCAAGAGAAAGGCACTGCTATCGGTTTCGCGGGTTTACCAATGGGTCACGAGTTCACATCATTGGTACTGGCACTGCTTCACAGTGGTGGTCACCCAATCAAGCTTGAAGCTGACGTAATCGAGCAAATTAAAGGATTAGATCAAGAGCTTAATGTAGAGATTTTCATCTCACTATCGTGCCAAAACTGTCCAGAAGTGGTCCAGGCATTCAATATGATGTCAGCGATTAACCCTCTGGTTAAGACAACCATGATCGACGGCGCGGCATTCCAAGAGGAAGTGAAGTCTCGCGACATCATGGCAGTGCCAAGCGTATTCATTAACGGTGAACTATTTGGCCAAGGCCGTATGTCATTGGCAGAAATCCTTAACAAAGTTGATTCAGGTGCAGCTGAAAAGAAAGCAGCGAACCTAAACCAACAAGCACCGTTTGATGTGCTAGTTGTGGGTGGTGGCCCAGCTGGTTCTTCAGCAGCTATCTACGCAGCACGTAAAGGCATTCGCACAGGTGTGGTTGCTGACCGATTCGGCGGTCAAGTGATGGATACCATGGCGATTGAGAACTTTATCTCAGTGAAAGCGACAACGGGTCCTAAGCTAGTGGCTAGCCTAGAAGAGCACGTAAAAGAGTACGGTGTTGAAGTAATGACGGAGCAGCGCGCTGCCAACATCATTGCTGCAGAAGACACGGAAGATGGCTACATCCACGTAGAGCTAGAGAGCGGCGCAACACTGCGAGCTCGCACTGTCATCACAAGTACAGGTGCACGCTGGCGTGAAATGAACGTTCCGGGTGAGCAAGAGTACCGCAACAAAGGCGTTGCTTACTGTCCACACTGTGACGGCCCATTGTTCAAAGGTAAGAAAACAGCCGTTATCGGCGGTGGTAACTCAGGCATTGAAGCGGCTATCGACTTAGCAGGCATCGTCGAACACGTAACTGTACTTGAATTTGCGGACACACTGCGTGCTGACCAAGTGCTTATCGACAAAGCGAACGCAACGCCAAACATCGAAATCATCAAGATGGCTCAAACCACACAAGTGTTGGGTGATGACAACCGCGTAACGGGTCTGGAATACAAAGACCGCCACACAGACGAACTGAAACAGATCGAACTCGCGGGTATCTTTGTTCAAATCGGCCTAATGCCAAACAGCGAATGGTTGAAGGGAACAAAGGTAGAACTATCACCACGCGGTGAGATTGAGATTAACGCTCATGGCGCAACATCAATGAAAGGTGTATTCGCAGCGGGTGACGTAACAACCGTACCTTACAAACAGATCATCATTGCGATGGGTGAAGGTGCTAAAGCAAGTTTAGGTGCATTTGACCACCTAATCCGTAACTCAGCTCCGGTTAAAGAGGCTGAAACCGCTTAATCTTTTAAGCAAACATTCCTTAAAACGTTCTTGTTAACTTACGTTACTAATTATTGTTAACCACTTAGTCGATTTTTAGACACCACTCCTATGGATTTAGGAGTGGTTTTTTTATTTGCAGAGAAACCTATGCTGGTTGATAAAGCATAAAGGCAACCACTAGTGCTAGGCTTCCGCCCAAACAACGGTTTACCACCATCATCTGTTTTGGTGATTGAAGCAGCTTTTTAAGCATTGTGCCGCAATACGCCCACACCAACATGCACGGTACGTCCGTGACACCATGCCTGCAATAATAGTCACCACTTGAATCAAATAGTCTGCGTTCGGAGTGATGAACTGAGAAAACACATCAAACAAAAAGCCCAGCCGCGATAGATTTCAGAAATCTAAAGTTCTGGGCTTAACGTTATTATCTATTTGCTTGAACTAACTTAGCTATTCACAAGGGGGATCTAAATGGATCAAAGCTAAACCACCGAGTGATGTTTCACGATATTTCTTGTTCATGTCTTTACCCGTTTGATACATGGTCGCAATGACCTTATCTAACGAGATCAAAGATTTACTATTGCGCTTCAAAGCCATACGAGACGCATTAATCGCCTTCATCGCACCCATCGCATTTCGTTCAATACACGGTACTTGAACTAAGCCACCAATCGGGTCGCACGTCATACCGAGTGAGTGTTCCATCGCAATCTCTGCAGCAATACAAATTTGCTCGTTACTGCCACCGCGCAGCGCCGTTAAACCTGCAGCCGCCATAGAAGATGACACACCGACTTCACCTTGGCACCCAACTTCGGCGCCTGAAATCGAAGCGTTGGCTTTGTACAAAATACCAATCGCACCCGACACCGCTAAGAAGTCTTTTAGTTGCTTGGTATCCAACTCTTTAATGAAGCGATGGTAATACATCAGTACCGCAGGAATCACGCCCGCCGCACCATTGGTTGGTGACGTCACCACTTGGCCACCCGCCGCGTTTTCTTCACTGACAGCAAAGGCAAACAAGTTAATCCAATCCATGATTTCCATTGGATCGTTTTCAACGGCTGCATTCGCTTCTAGCTTTTTCAATAAGTTTGGCGCACGGCGAGTGACATTCAACCCACCATCAAGAATACCTTCAGTCTCAAAACCACGTTCCATACAACGCGACATCACGCGCCAAATCTGATCCGCCTTTTCTGCAATCGCATCTGCATCTTGGAAGGCCGACTCATTTTTCAGAATCATGCCACCTAGGCTCATGCCGTTGTCTTCAGCTTGTTTCAGCATTTCATCGGCGTTCTTAAAAGGATAAGTCACCTCTACCGATTCAGTTTTGGTACCGTTTTTCAGCTCATCCGCGGTTGCAATAAAACCACCACCAATCGAGTAGTAGGTTTCATCGACAATTACCTTTCCAGCTTGATCAAACGCGGTAATCATCATGCCGTTTTCATGCAGGGGCAGATTGTCTTCGTGAAAGAGCATGTCGGTTTGGTAGTTAAAGTCAACCGCGTGGCTGCCACTCAATTGCATTTCACCACTGTCGATAGCGCATCGCATCGCTTCATTAGCACTGGTGATCTTAATCGTGTCTGGCTTATTACCAAGCAAACCCAAGATGGTCGCTCTATCGGTGTGGTGACCTATTCCGGTTAACGATAACGAACCATAAAGATCGACCTGAACACGCACCACCTCTGTGATTCTGTCTGCGACTAATTGAGTGAAATGGAAACCCGCAATCATTGGGCCGTTAGTGTGTGAGCTCGATGGCCCCACACCAATTTTGTAAATATCAAAGATCGATAGCATAGATATACCAGTAAAGAATCGGTCAAATTAAGAAAGAGCGGCATAAAGCCAATCAGGGATAACAGTACAAGCAGCAATCGTCACAACAGCAAATACCAACAAGCCGTAGTGACTCGCGGTGGGCTTAGCGAACAAATGCTTTTGCTTGGCAATAAATTCGTGTTGTTGCTGTGTCACCTCTCCCCAGAATCGGCTCACAACAACACCTAACACTAAGAAAACCACCGTGCCAATGAAGGCAAACCAAGGCCAAGAGGTGCCACTGTATTTGGCAATGAATACCACTGCGACACTGCCGAGACTGCCCGCTATAACGCCTTTTTCATTCGCTTGCTTGAAGAACAACCCAAGAATGAAAGAGCCAAGGCGAATACCAACAAAAATGGAAGTCAGGCTCGCAATAGTTTTAAGCACTGATTCATTAGAAACAGCCAACAAAGCAGGCACAACAACCGAAGCGGCAGCAACGAGGCTCATTTTTCTTGCCACCGATTCATAATGCGCATCGGAGGCTGACTTACGGAAAAAGCGCTTATAGAAATCGAACGTTGCGACCGTCGCCATAGAGTTATAAGTGGAATCCAGCGTCGACATTGCCGCTGCCGAAAGTGCGGAAATCACAAGCCCAACAATGATTGGGTTAGTGTGGTTAAACACGAAATCGAGAATCACTTCATTGCTGTTCTCAAAGCTGGTGTCTTGATAGAAGACGCTTAGCAAAACGCCTATCACAGCAAAAAACAGATAGATGAAGAACGCGCCGTAACCACAAAGCAACATGGATTTTTGCGCTGTCTGAACGTTTTTTGTCGCCAGTGTTCTTTGGATAATCAGTTGGTTAGTGCCATATACGCTCAGGTGTAAAAAGCTCACCGCCACTACACCCGCCCACAATGTGGTGTCGACGCCAAGATCAAAATCGAGATTGATGATATTCAGATGCTCAGGAGACAGCACTTCCCCCGCATCAATCTTCATTAGCAATAAACCAAAGATAGCGATACTGCCAATAATCAATACTGCCGACTGCAGCATGTCTGTCCATATGACGGTTGAGATTCCCCCCACATAGGTATACAAGGCGGTAAACAGGCTGATGTAGATGATCGCCTCGGAGATACTCACCGGCAACACTTGCACCAAGATCAATGCCACCGCATACAAAATCACCCCTGCCGAAATACACTGAACCACAATGAACACGATGGAGTTGATCGTGCGAGCAACAACGCCAAAGCGGTGCTCTAAGTATTCATAAATCGAGGTCAGGCCGAGCTTGTAAAACACTGGAACAAAGAAAACTACAGCGAAAAAGATCACTATTGGGTAATTCAGATGAACGCTCATTGCTTCCATGCCTGAGCTATAAACCCAGCCCGGCATACCCACGAACGTCATCGCACTGATGTAGGTTGCAAGAATCGACACACCCGCCGTAAACCAACCAAACTGTTTTCCACCAGTCGAAAAGTCGCCACCGACGCTATAGCGCCTATTAACTAAGTAGCTGATAAACAAAGTAGTTAGCACATAAAGAGCAATAACCACAAAACTTGAGTACGTAACCATTTTTAGATTCCGTTTAGTGTATGTCGCAAATTATTCGCCGCCAATAGTACTCAAAAATGGATATTTTCCCTCAAAAACCCACAATAAGTGTGACTGTTATCACTAAGATAGATGATTAAACACTCAAACCACCCCACAAAGCACAAAAACTCGGTTAAACGAGATCAAGATCACTAAAACACACAAAATGGGTGCGCACTCATTTTAAAATTGACTTTGATCACGGATCTAATAACCATAAAAATTCTATTATCTCTCCCGAAATGAAAACGGTGTGATGAAGCCAAAGAATCAACACACAATAATTAAAATCAAAACCACCCTATATAAAATAAAGGTTTATCGGTCATGACCATTAAAAAACACATGAGCGAAGTTCCTATGATTCAAAGGGTAGCCGCATATCTAGCAATTCTAGTGGGTTACTTTTTTTATTGTTATAACTTTGTAATTATTGACTACGTACGCCCATACATTGTTGAAGAATATGCTGGTATTAGCCTTTCTGATACCGCTCAGTTCTACACTTGGCAGTCAGTTGGTGCTCTGATTGGTGCTCTGAGCTGTGCATGGTTCGCAACCAAGTTCGGCAAGAAGTCCACACTAGTAGCAATTACGGCATTAAACGGTGGTGCAACCATCATCAACATGATGTTTACCGACTACACCACTTGGGCCGCAATGCGTTTCATCATTGGACTATCTTTAGGTGGTTACTTCACTGTAGCTGTATCTTTGATGATTGGCCTATTTAAACCAACGGTTCGCGGTAAGTTGACCGCATTTGCTTCTTCAATGTTCTCTGTTGCCTTAGTGGCAATGGGCGCTTACGCAGCCTTCATTACAAGTGTTGATGCGCCTTGGCAGAGCCTAATGTGGGTAGGTGGCATTCCACCGCTTGTAGCAGCAGCGCTAATGATCTTTGTATTACCAAGCGACAAAACAGTGATCGCCTACGGTGAAGAAGATCAGCAAACAACAACCAATGCAGCTGGCGAAGTAACCGAAGCTAAAAAAGGTTCTTGGGGTGAGATGTTAAGCAAGCCTTACCGCAAAATTACGATTACTTGTTTACTTCTTTCTGGTCTTAACTTCTACGGATTCCAATTCTTCGGTGGCTTTGTAACTACCTACCTGAAAGATGTTCGTATGTTTGATGGTGCAACCATCGGTTTGATCTTCTCTATCTCTGCATTTGGTTCACTCTTCGGTGCATGGTTCTGGGGATGGGCAGCAGATAAGTACGGTCGTAAGATCAACGCATTCGGCTTCATCCTCGCAGGTATCATGGTTTCGATCTTCTTTGTCGCACCTGGCGACATGGTGATTGGTGGCCTAAACATGCTGGCTCTTCTCGGTCTTATCTACAACTTCGGCCTGTCTGCTTCTGCAGTATGGGGCGGTTACTTCTCTGAATTGTTCCCAGCACGCTTGCGTAGCTATGGTGCAGCTTTATTCCATGGCGGTCGTATTATCGGCATGTGGGCACCAATGGTTCTTATCTTTATCCAAGAACGTACCGATCTACAAACGGCAATGTGGGGTTCACCAATCGTATGGATTATCGCTGGCCTACTATGGCTAACACTGCCTGAAACTCTTAAAGGCGGCGTCTTCGATAAGAGCAAAAAAGGAGAAGCAGCAAAAGCTTAATTCGAAACTCATACGTTGAAATTCAAATACGAAAAATTTAAAGCCGGCTGATAAGTCAGCCGGAAACAAAATCCAAATCGAGTCCTGTTCCGAATGTTGACTCGACAACACAAAGAGAAATTATTATGTCTAAATATCAAGAAGCTAAACGCATTGTTCGTGAATACTTCGATGCAATGGAAAACGCAACTCACGAGAACGTTGCTGAAGTTTTAAAAGCACACACTTCTGAAGATTACTTGTGGCGCGGTGTTTACCCATTCCGTGAGCAAGAAGGCGCACAAGCAGCAGCTGACGTATTCTGGGCGCCAATGATGAAGTCGATGACTCGCATGCAGCGTCGTCAAGACATCTTCATCGGTGGTAACAACGAAGTTAACCCAGATGAGATTTGGGTAATGAGCATGGGTCACTTCATGGGTCTATTCGACGCTGAATACCTAGGCATGCGCCCAACTGGCAAGATCATGAACGTTCGCTACGCAGAATTTAACTGTGTTGTTGATGGCAAAATCACTAAGACAGGCTTGTTCCTAGACCTACTAGGTATGATGGATCAAGCGGGTTGCTACCCACTTCCACCATCAACGGGTAAGCACTTCGTTTACCCTGGTCCACGTAACCATGATGGTCTGCTATTCGAAGATGCAGCTCCTGAAGAAGGCGTTGCGACACTTGCTCTAGTAAATAAAATGGTTGATGACCTGTCTGCTCTTAACGACAGCGGCGCGATGGGTTGCCCACCAGAAGTACTCGCGAAGAGCTGGTCAAAAGACATGATTTGGTACGGCCCATGTGGTATCGGCGCGTCTTACACAATTCCTCGCTACCAACAGCAGCACCAACTTCCTTTCCGTAACAACCTGAAAGACAAGAAGTTCAACGGCCACGTTTGTCGTTTCGCTGAAGGTAACTTCTCTTGTTTCTTCGGTTGGCCAAACCTATCAAACACACCGACAGGTGGCTTCCTAGGTATGACTGGCGGTGAAGTACGTGCAAACATGCAAGTGGTTGACGTTTACTACCGTGACGGTGACAAGCTGTCTGAAAACTGGGTTCTTATCGACCTTCCTTACTGGCTACAACAGCAGGGCCTCGACGTGTTCGAACGCACTTCAACCATCATGAACCCAACGCTGTAATCGAAACGCTTTAATCCAAAAGATTGAAACGAAATAGTGGCAACCTAAATAGACATCTGACTTAGGTTGCCACGCTTGCTGGGAGACCCTTCTCGCTCCTAGTAAGTGCTCCAACCAATTCATTATTGCTCCACTAATAACTGAATCTACTAGGGCGTGTTGATCTTTCGTGGTTAAATTTTGTTCGAGATAAAAGCGTTTTAATCGCGGCGAGGGGGAAGTAG
>NZ_CANLBV010000045.1 GCF_947488985.1 uncultured Vibrio sp. | reverse complement strand
CTCGAATCTCGAATCTCGAATCTCGAATCTCGAATCTCGAATCTCGAATCTCGAATCTCGAATCTCGAATCTCGAATCTCGAATCTCGAATCTCGAATCTCGAATCTCGAATCTCGAATCTCGAATCTCGAATCTCTTAACCATAAGTCATGAAAGCGATCACCGCGCCAGCGACGACAAGGCAACCTCCAATGCGGCGTAATTGGCTATCAGGTTGCTGGCTAAGTTGAGCCACCATATTTCTCCAGCCGTTTGGGGCGACTAAGGGGCCAAGCCCTTCAACGATAAGAACGAGCCCAATGGCGAACCAAATTGAATCAGACATGATGCTGCCTTTTATCTGCGAAAAGGCAATGATATCAGCATCTTTTTATATTTACCCTTGGTTATACTTGGTTTATTTTTGAACAGGATTCGCGATTATGAACAAAAAGTGACTGCAAAAAGTGTGATTCAGTGCTAGAATCCATTTTTAATTAGCAACAGAAATTGGAAAGATGGGAAATAACGTAGTCGTTCTAGGCACCCAATGGGGTGATGAAGGTAAAGGTAAAATTGTTGACCTTTTAACTGAAGATGCAAAATACGTGGTTCGCTACCAAGGCGGTCACAATGCAGGTCATACACTTGTAATTGACGGTGAAAAAACCGTTCTTCACTTAATTCCATCAGGCATCCTACGCAATAACGTTAAATGTGTTATTGGTAACGGTGTAGTACTATCGCCTGACGCACTTCTAAAAGAAATGAAACCTCTTGAAGAGCGCGGCATTCCAGTTCGTGAGCGTCTTTTCATTTCTGAAGCTTGTCCTTTAATTCTTCCGTACCACATTGCAATCGACAACGCGCGTGAAATCGCTCGTGGCGCGAAAGCTATCGGCACAACAGGTCGTGGTATTGGTCCAGCTTACGAAGATAAAGTTGCTCGTCGCGGTCTACGCGTTGGCGACCTTTTCGATAAAGCAGCATTTGCTGAGAAGCTAAAAGAAGTCATGGAATTCCATAACTTCCAACTAGAGCACTTCTACAAAGCTGACACAGTAAGCTACGAAGAAGTACTTGAGCAAGCGATGAGCTACGCAGATATGTTAACTGCAATGGTTATCGACGTAACTGACGAACTAGACGCAGCACGTAAGCGCGGCGACAAGATCATGTTCGAAGGTGCTCAAGGTACGCTACTCGATATCGACCACGGTACTTACCCATACGTAACGTCTTCTAACACGACCGCTGGTGGTGTTGCTGCCGGTTCTGGTTTCGGTCCTCGTCACATCGGTTACATCCTTGGCATTACTAAGGCTTACTGTACTCGTGTTGGTTCAGGTCCATTCCCAACTGAGCTATACGATGGCCTTGAGAAGCAAGATCCAATTGGTAAGCACCTAGGCGATGTTGGTCACGAGTTTGGCGCAACAACCGGTCGTCTACGTCGTACAGGCTGGTTCGATGCTGTCGCTATGCGTCGTGCAATCCAAATCAACTCTCTATCTGGTATGTGTCTAACTAAACTAGACGTTCTAGATGGCCTAGAAGAACTAAAAATCTGTACTGGTTACAAGATGAAAGACGGTTCTATCCTAGAAGTTTCTCCAATGGCTGCTGAGTCATTCGAAGAAGCAACGCCAATCTACGAAACAATGCCTGGTTGGTCTGAAAACACCTTTGGTGCTAAATCTATCGATGCGCTTCCACAAGCTGCTCTAGATTACATCAAGCGTATCGAAGACCTAACAGGTGTGCCAATTGATATCGTATCAACGGGTCCAGATCGTAACGAAACTATCATCAAGGTTCACCCATACGGCGCGTAATGCCCGCAGAGTGATTACCACAGCATCAATATTGCTTTTGACAATTAAGGTGCTCTGATAATGAAATCGTTTCTAAAAGCCGACTTTATTCAGTCGGCTTTTTAATGCCTGTAATTTAGAGTCTAAGCATTGGCTGGTGATTTTTTGAACAGTATCAGGCAAAATATTGCCCATTAGCGGCAAGTTTTGTCTAAAGGCGTCAGGCTTGTTGCCGATACAGATATCATGGAAAGTGAAGTTCACCCTATTGGGTGCGTGTCGATATCGTCGACGGACTGACCTCAATAGATAACTTTAGCGACAGATAACAGAGTGCAGGTATGAAGCTACGAATGGTAGCAGCTTCATTGGTAATGGCGCTTATCTCACCCTTGAGTCATGCAAACTTAGCTGACGTGGGAGAGCCCGTTCCAATATACACAGAAGCTGAGCTGATTAAATTAATCGAGAATAATCGACACTTAGAGCGAGTGAAAGCGGATCAGTGCCAGTTAGTTGAAGATATCGTGGCTCGCGCAACGCGTATCAGCTTGCCTTCTTACGAGTTTTTATACGGTGATATGCTGGCTTGGGGGGTATGCGTCCCTCAAGATGTAGAGCTTGGTCTTTACTATATGGAGAACGCCGCGCATCAAGGCTTACCGGCTGCACTTGAGCAGCTAGGTCGCTATTATTCTCAGGGTACTTTGGTACAACAAGACAAAGAGCGCGCGATCCCGTACCTGCGTGAAGCGGCCTCTATGGGGAATCTCAGTGCCAGCATCCACTTAGCGGAACTCTTGTTACGTGATTATGGTAGCCCACTGGATTATGAAGACGCTTACCGCTGGTTATATAACTCAGTCACCGCAGACCAAAGGCAACATAAGCGCATTACAGTGCTTCGAAGCGGCTTAGAGCAGCGTATGCCAGACAACATTATTTCTCGAGCCAAACGCCGAGATGTGTTTTGGTAAAATATGTTCTGGTAAACAGAGTATTGAATCACAGCTGATGACTCAACACTGCACTCGTTGAGCGACAACTGGTCACGAAAAGACCCCATACTTATCTACTTTTCACGAGAAAGAGAGGTAATCGATGGGGTCTTTTTGATCCATTCCATAAACTGTTGTCGGTTACCTCAAGCCTAGGCAGCCCTCAATCTGCTCATGACTCCAACCTGTTGATTAATGATAATACTCTCGTTCAATAAAGGTGCCGATAATCTTATCGTGCATCTCTTCCTTTATATGCTCTATGGTTGGTTGGTGCACTTTAAACAACCTGTCGTGCTTTAAGCTTCCGAAGAACCGCTCGACCACGGCATTGTTCCAACAAGCACCGACATTTCCCATGCTCGCCCGCATACTATAACCCTGTAGCTGTTGGCGATATTGTCTACTCGTATACTGGGAGCCTCTGTCGCTGTGGAACACAAGCCCCTTTCTCAGTTGCCTCCAGGTTATATGCCTTTATCAATGCCTTGCTAACCAAGTCAGTTGTCATTCGCCTATCAATAGGCCAGCCAACAACCCTCCAGTCTATGAGTTGATGGTATCGGTGTTGATACAAATGTCGACTATCAACTCTATATAATAAATCGGTTTCTAAAATAAGGAGAAATAAAAAGATGCATTTAAATAAAATTACTTTAATGTTACTTCTTAGTGTGACCTTAAGTGGTTGTGGAAGTGAATCAACTCAAGATGAACCACCCATTGAATTACCACCCATTGAATTACCACCCATTGAATTACCACCCTCAGGTGACGTTTATATTATAGGCGAAGAAGATGTTATCGCCTCAACTCAAATATCCCGAAACCGCTGGGATGAAGGCATTGATCTTTCTAATGTGACGACTCTTTTATTAGATGTAGATGTAGATGTAGATGTAGATGGGGAAAGCCGTGTTCTAATAACAAATAACACACCTAGGACTCTGAAAAATCCATACCTGGTATACCACAATGGTGAGGTGACGAACTATGTGAATGTACGGACAACAATAGAACCATTTACAAGAGTTTATTTGAATAGCCCTGAATCATATAAAGGATTTAACGTTTATTTTCATGAGGACTCTCCCTTTTTTAAAGTGAATATAACCGCTTTTAGCCAATATGCAATAGACCAAGAGATGGAAAGATACCATATGTATGGCTTTGAGCAGGATGTTGTTGGGTATAAGTTTTGGGGAAATAGCTTTAATTATAACAAGTATTTTATTGAGTTCATGAATGATGAGCTTGAAGGGGCAAACATCATTATACCCGAAGACTACGTAAAAGACTACGTAGTCCCTGGATACCATACCACTGTCCCTGGAGCCCAAAATGCACCCTCAAACTTAGGTTTATCAGATAGAATATTAGCAAATGATGATTCTTCTTTCTCAATAAAAATGGCTAATCTATTATTACATAAACCCAATGCTCGGTACCAGCTCTCCGAGAGGGAGGGAACGAATGGAACAGCAACAATTGGGGATGGTTGGCTCATGGTTTGGGACCATACATTACCAGTAATGAGGCTTAGCCCCAACCCAAGTTCTACTTTTCTACATGAGAAGCTTCATAATCATGGTTTCGGGCATGAAGGAAATATGACTTATGGGTGGGCGGATCAAGTGGGAGGCTTTTTTCAAGATAAACTAGAAACTAATTTCTATGATAGTACAAATTATCGTGTTGGCTTGCCGACAAGAGCGGATCAGTTTACAAATAAAAATGGTGAGGCGGTTCTACTTGTGCGTTGGGGGCATACAGAGGCTGAACGTTCAGAACCATTCATTATTGACAGCTTTATCGTAGGGACGACGCTTGGAGATAAAATTACTAACTTAGAGGTTGGGGTATATCAACCAGACGGCACCTTTACGCCGTTTCAAAATAGTAGAACGTATGACAATGGTGCAGTGGTTTTAAGTGAAAATGAAGCAAGCTTGCTATCACTAGACCTAAAAAACTTTAATTTGAATCGACATAACCATGCGGCCCTGTATGTAAAGCTCACCAAGGAGCAAGCCGAACTTAACCCGAATATATATATCAATGCTGGCTCAAGTACGGCTTCAGACCCGAGTCTTTTTGGTAATGGCGTTTTTAACTTTGAACATCCTCTAATTTCTCGATGTGAAGATGGACTTCCCAGTCAGTCTGAACCATCTGATTACTTTAGTACTGGTAGCTGTATTAAAGTAATAGAGTTCGAGTCGATGGCATTCTCCGGCTCTCCAAGTGAGGCAGCACTAAATTATTTAGGCTACCACCGTAGTTCGGGGGGGACACCTAAGAGCTATAATGATTACCGTACATCCGAGGAATTGTTAGAAACCAGTTTTGGGATCTTCGATCAAAGAAGCAACCATGAATTTGATAATGATTTTGCTCACATGCAAGACATTCTCGGACAATTCTCATACTACTGCCAAGACCTAGCGGATATGGAGTTTGATGGGAAAAACAACTGGAGAAGACCAACAGATTCTGAATTAGAAAGTTTAAGTGGGTTTGTGGATGAGAATAGTTATAAAGGCGTGCTCGGGCAGCAAGGTTGGTCTGTTGTTCGGCCTTACCTTAGCCAATCAGCTAAATCTAATGAGCAAAACTATGCTAGATGGTTAGATGGAAGTTTCAAGCAAGATTCTGTTAACTTTACCGATGCCAAGTTTGCTAGTTGTATTTCTCAGGATGGTGAAATACCATTTCAACTTAAAATTAAACGATTAGGGGATAACGTTCTTGAACTGACTGCTGAAGATAACAATGGTAAAACGATCAATAGTCAATCGTTAGAGTGGTATTCTTTAGATAAGCGAATTGCGACGGTAGATAGTCAAGGGAAAGTAGAATTTATTAGCGAAGGTAGCACACATATTGTCGCTAAAAATGATGTGCAGCATGCTGTGTTTGATATGAGTGCAGGATATAATAATCTAATAATCGATTCTAATAATGTTGAAATTGAAGGAGAAGAGACTATTAAAGCAGGCGAATCATCCTTTTTAGATGCTACATATGGTGATGATGGAACAGTCAATCCATTATGGGAGTCACTCACTCCGCATCGTATGATTGTATCCAACACCGGAGAAGTTACAGTACCGTTATATGGTGGTGAATACTTCTTAGATGGATTTATTTCAGCAGAGTTTGATGGCAAAGAAACGATAAAGAAACTTAATGTTGAGATTAATCCGCTTAATGAATTTAATATTGGCGATAAAACCATCATCAATGTCCCAGAGGAATTGTTAGACCCCGACAAATCAGGGTGGGATATGACAAGTTTTTGTGAGGAACTTTATGAAGTGCCGATTGCAACTACGGAAGAGTATCAAACTATTTATGATTACCTAGCTAAAGGTAATCAATTATCTAGGTTGCAGCGTAACCAATATATGACTAGCGATTCTCAGCACTCCTACCAACGAAATATTGTTGAGTTCAAATTAGATTCATTCACGGTTCATTCTCGATCAGCAGACACCACCATTGGTCAAACCCATGGGGTTATGTGTGTGAAGTGATTTTAATTCAGGTTAATGTAAGCATTGTTGTATTCTAGATAAAGCACTATTCGGTTGCAGCTTCTAGGCTGCAACCCTTTCGGACTCTGTCGTAAAATACGATAAGAAGTAGCCCTCAATTTTCGGACATGACTTTAAGTGATTAATCTGTTGCGTCATGTTGAAGTCACTTACCCGAACCAAGCTTGGGCGATTGATACCACCTACATCCGGCTTTGTTGCGTAAATCGAGTGAACTAAATCAGAATCGTACGATCAGATCAGAGACATTCTCTTATTGACTCCGATTTCATGCCTAAGCCGCAATATAAAACCACTAACTAGCCTAGGTATGCCTGAAACTCAGTGCATTGTTTAAGAATTAGGCAACTATGGACCAGGCATGTCTTCTATCTGAATTAAGCAACAAAACCCCTACATCCCAATGACTAAAGGGCTCCTGTACTTAGTTGCTATTATTGACTGGTATAGCCGTAAAGTATTGTCCTGGCGGCTATCTAACACTATAGATACGAGTTTTTGTATCGAAGCTCTTGAGGAAGGGCTTAAGCATTATGGACCGCTAGATATCTTCAATTCAGATCAAGGCAGTCAGTTTACTAGCTCTGAGTTCACACAGAAATTAACTGATCATGGTGTACGGATTAGCATGGATGGGAAAGGTCGTTGGATCGACAACGTTTTTATCGAACGGTTATGGCGTAGCCTGAAATATGAGGAGACACCTATACCATGTTCCGTACAGACTCAGATTGATTACAAAAGCGACAGTTTACTTGAATGGTAGCCATCGAAATATCTCTAAAAAGTGAATTCAGACTCTATTATACCAATCAACAGGTTGGAGTCATGACCCTCAATCTCAGGTTATTTTGGGCTTTTCCAAAGCATATCTGTAGCTTACCCCTAGCATCAGATATACTAAGGGTATATACCTTCCTTGCTTAAGCAGGCCCGCCTATGTCAAAAAACACACCGATGTCAGAAAACGCGACAGCGACCACCACTGTTGATCCCTTTGCCGACCGAGAGTCGCAAAATTACGAAAACCCAGTCCCAAGCCGAGAGTTCATTACTTCGTTTCTAACAGACGCGAATATTCCAATGAATCGCAACGATCTCTTTGAGGCATTAGGTCTTGCTGGTGAGGATCAATACGAAGGGCTGCGTCGTCGTTTACGTGCGATGGAGCGTGATGGACAGCTTATCTTTACTCGTCGCCAGTGCTACGCATTGCCTGAGAAGATGGAGCTGATTAAAGGCTATGTGATTGGTCATAAAGACGGTCATGGTTGGGTTCGCCCGGATGGAAGCGTCGGCAAAGATAATGATATCGTGTTGCCGCATCACCAGATGAAAACCATCATGCACGGTGACTACGTATTGGTTCAGCCTACAGACAACAGTAAGCGTGGTCGTCGTGAAGGCCGTTTGGTTCGTGTGCTTGAAGAGCGTAAAACACCACTGGTTGGTCGCTTCTTCCTCGAGTACGGCCATTCTTACGTCGTTGCCGATGATTCGCGTATTAGTCATGACATCCAGATCCCTACAGAGCATAAAGGCGGTGCTCGAATGGGGAATGTGGTGGTGATTGAAATTACCGATCGCGGTGGCCGTTCTCGTAACATGATGGGTAAAGTGACCGAAGTGCTTGGTGAGAACATGGCGCCGGGTATGGAAACGCAGATCGCGATCCGTACCCACCAGATCCCACAAGAGTGGCCTGAAGCGGTAGATAAGCAAATCGTAAACCTCGGTGAGCATGTTCCTGAAGAAGCAAAAGAAGGCCGTGTTGATCTGCGTAAACTGCCATTGGTGACCATTGATGGTGAAGATGCGCGTGACTTCGATGACGCGGTTTACTGTGAAGCGAAGAAAGGCGGCGGTTGGCGTCTATGGGTTGCGATTGCTGACGTCAGCTACTATGTTCGCCCAGACACCGCGCTAGACAAAGAAGCGATTAACCGTGGTAACTCGGTATACTTCCCGTCACAAGTTGTGCCAATGCTGCCAGAAGTGCTTTCAAATGGCCTGTGTTCATTGAACCCGCAAGTCGACCGTTTATGTATGGTGTGTGAGATGACCATCTCAGACAAAGGTAAGCTGTCGGGTTACAAGCACTACGAAGCGGTAATGAATTCTCATGCTCGTCTGACTTACAACAAAGTCGGCGCGATCTTAGATGGCAATGAAGAGCTGCGTGAGCGTTACGAGCCTGAAGTTCCACATCTTGAAGAACTGCATAAGATGTACAAGGTACTAAAGAAAACGCGTGACGAACGTGGTGCGATTGAGTTTGAAACGGTAGAAACCAAATTTATCTTCAATGCCGATCGTAAGATTGACCGTATTGAGCCCGTGATCCGAAACGATGCACACAAGATCATCGAAGAGTGTATGATTCTGGCTAATATCGCCTCGGCATCTTTTGTTGAAAAAGCCAAAGAGCCAGCACTGTACCGTGTTCACGATACTCCAGGAGAAGAGCGTTTAACTGGCTTTAAGAGCTTCTTAAGTGAGTTAGGTTTAACACTAGAAGGTGGTTTGTCACCTTCTCCGGTCGATTACGCAAAACTGATGCAACAGATCAATGAGCGAGAAGATCGCGAGTTGATTCAAACCATGCTGCTACGCTCAATGAAGCAAGCGGTTTACAACGCGGATAACGCGGGTCACTTTGGCTTGGCACTAAAACGCTATGCTCACTTTACCTCGCCGATTCGTCGTTACCCTGACTTGCTATTGCACCGTGCAATTAAGTACCTTATTGCCAAAGAAGAAGGGCGTAATAGCGATCGTTGGACGCCAACGGGTGGTTACCACTACACTTTCGATGATATGGATTTCTACGGCGAGCAGTGTTCTATGACTGAGCGTCGTGCTGACGATGCAACGCGTGAAGTGAACGACTGGTTGAAGTGTGAATACATGCAAGACCATGTCGGTGAAGTGATGGATGGCGTGATTGCCAACGTCACGGGCTTCGGTTTCTTTGTGCGTCTTACTGAGCTGCACATCGATGGCTTGGTACATATCTCAGCGCTTGCGAACGATTACTACCAATTCGATGCTGTTGGTCAGCGTCTCGTTGGTGAAAGCTCAGGTAATATCTACCGCTTGGGTGACTCGGTGAAAGTGAAGGTTTCTGCGGTGAATTTAGAAACCCGTCAAATCGACTTTGATTTAGAAAACACCGATCGTCAGCCGCGCGGTAAAGGCAAAACAGCCAAGAAGCGTGCAGCTGAAGCGATGAAAAAGGCGAAAAGCAAGAAGCGCTCTGCGGTGAAGAGCAACAAGCCGGGCGTATCAGCGAAGCCTTTGGTTGAGCCAACTAAGCGACCTGATGGAAGCAGCGAAGGCCCAGCTAAGAAGAAAAAGCCAGCGAACAAGACCGGTGCTGCTAAAGCGCGCGCTAAGAAAAAGCGTGCTGCAACCCGTAAGCCAAAGGCTGATAAGTCTTAAGAATGTCTTAAGGTCTTAAGGTCTTAAGGTCACAAGGTCACAAGGTCACAAGGTCTAAGGTCATAAGGTCACAAGGTCTAAGGTCATAAGGCGCTGTGCTAATTAGCGATAGCGCCCCACTCAGTTAATATGAGCGTATCTATATGCGAGAGTATCAGGCGGAAAATGCATACTCTCGAAATAAACCATACAGAGATGAATACGTCGGTTTGACGTCACTCTTCTCTGGGTAATAAGAGTAATTTGAGACAATGAGTAACGAATTTATTTACGGTATTCACGCGGTGAAAGCCGTACTAGAAAAAGATCCAGCACGTTTTATCGAAGCGTATGTACTGAAAGGTCGTCAAGACGAGCGCCTTCTTCCATTACTGAACCAACTGCAACAGTTCGGTGTCTCGATCCAACAGATGGGTCGTAAGCCACTGGATGAAAAAGCACAAGGTGCAAACCACCAAGGTATTATCGCTAAAGTAAAGCCTGCTAAGCAGCTTAACGAAACTCACCTAGACGACATTCTAGCGCAGCACGAACAGCCACTGTTGTTGGTTTTAGATGGTGTAACAGACCCTCACAACCTTGGTGCTTGTCTACGTAATGCCGATGCCGCAGGTGTGGCTGCGGTTATCGTACCAAAAGACCGTTCTTCGCCGTTAACGGCAACGGTTAGCAAGGTAGCGTGTGGTGCAGCTGAAACGGTTCCTCTCGTGCGTGTAACTAATCTAGCTCGCACGATGCGTGCACTGCAAGAGCAGGGCGTATGGTTCGTGGGCACGGCAGGTGAAGCAACGCATGACATCTACCAAGCGAAACTAACAGGCCCACTTGCGGTTGTGATGGGGGCAGAAGGTGACGGTATGCGTCGTCTAACGCGTGAAACTTGTGATGATCTCATCAAGATCCCGATGGCGGGTAGCGTATCAAGCCTGAACGTGTCTGTAGCTTCTGGTATTTGTTTGTTTGAAGCGGTACGTCAGCGCCTAGCGCAGTAAATTACTCATTGAATTGATTTATTTCTAACGCCCACCACATGCTGGTGGGCGTTTGTTTTCATCGAATTAAGGCCGATCTCAATAGAACCGCGGATGGTAAGGGGCTGTTGCTCTTTCGTGGTTGAATTTTGTTCGAGATAAAATCGTTTTAGGCGCGGCGAAGAGTATGTAGCCTAGTCATTCTAAGCAAATATTCTTCAACAAAGCATAAAACGATTTTAGCCGAACCCTTCGGGCAGCCTTTGTGGTTCATTTCTACTGCGTTATCGGCTTTTTATGTAGGCTAGCTACACGTCAAAGCCTCTGTCTTGTATAAATTTCCCACAAAGAGCTGCAAAAGCCAGCTCGAAAGATTAACAGCCCCTAAATGGCGAAAGAAAAACTGTTTCATTATTCGCCAAATAGCGCTTGCCAATACTGAGTTCTTTCTATAACATTTGCCGTCCTTAAAACTCGGTCATTTATCTTTAGTTCCTTGCTTCCTCTGGACGACCGGGCCACTCGTGGAAGCTAATAATCCGTAAGGAGCAACCAAATGCGTCATTACGAAATCGTATTCATGGTTCACCCTGATCAAAGCGAGCAAGTTGCTGGCATGATCGAGCGTTACACTGGTTCTATCACTGAAGCTGGCGGTACTATCCACCGTCTAGAAGACTGGGGTCGTCGTCAAATGGCTTACCCAATCAACAAGCTTCACAAAGCTCACTACGTTCTTATGAACGTTGAAGCTGGTCAAGAAGTGATTGACGAGCTAGAAACTGCTTTCCGTTTCAACGATGCAGTTCTACGTAACATGATCATGCGCACTAAAGGCGCTGTGACTGAGCAATCTATTATGCTTAAGCAAAAAGAAGAGCGTGCAGAGCGTGCTCCTCGTCGTGAAGAGCGTACAGAAGCTAAACCAGAAGCAGCTGCTGAGTAATTCTTTTTTGGCTTAATGCCTTAAAAAATTCTCAACTTGTTTTAGGTCGTTGATGGTTATTTCGATAACCGTGAAAGACCGCTTTACTAAATTTAAGATCAGGAGATAGCCCATGGCTCGTTTCTTCCGTCGTCGTAAATTCTGCCGTTTCACTGCAGAAGGCGTACAAGAGATTGACTACAAAGACGTAGCAACTCTTAAAAACTACATCACTGAAGCTGGTAAAATCGTACCTAGCCGTATCACTGGTACAAGCGCTAAGTACCAGCGTCAACTAGCTCGCGCTATCAAGCGTTCTCGTTACCTAGCTCTACTACCGTACACTGACAAGCATCAGTAATCGGTAATAGTTAATAATAGTTATAAGAGGACTAAGATAATGCAAGTTATTCTACTTGATAAGATCGGTAACCTAGGTGGCCTTGGCGACCAAGTAAACGTTAAATCTGGTTACGCTCGTAACTTCCTTATCCCACAGGGTAAAGCAGTTATGGCAACTAAAGACAACGTTGCTATGTTCGAAACTCGTCGTGCTGAACTAGAAGCTAAAGTTGCTGAGCAACTAGCTGCTGCTGAAGCTCGTGCAGAGAGCGTTAACACTCTAGAAGGCGTTACAATCGCTTCTAAAGCTGGTGACGAAGGTAAACTATTCGGTTCTATCGGTACTCGTGACATCGCTGACGCTATTACAGCGGCAGGTGTTGCAGTAGCTAAGAGCGAAGTACGCCTACCTGAAGGCGCTCTACGTAACATCGGCGAATTCGAAGTAAGCATCCAACTTCACTCTGAAGTTTTTGCTACTGCGAACATCGCTATCGTTGCTGCTGAGTAATTTCAGTACCAAGACGAATTCTTTCTTTTGAAAGTTTTAAACACCAGCTTCGGCTGGTGTTTTTTTATGTCTGGAATATAGAAGTATAGGAAGGATGACACTAGGGCGTGTTGACCTTTCGTGGTTAAATTTTCTTCGAGATAAAAGCGTTTTAATCGCGGCGAGGGGGAAGTAGCCAGTCGTAGTCGCTAAGCTTAGAATTGGAATAGCAGGTTAACCGACAGCACCGAGTCGCCTTTGCTTAACCCTTCAGGTACCTTATCGTGGTATTGTTGAGAGTGCGCTATCTTCAAGGCAATATTATCCGTGATATCGTTGATCGCCTCTAATTCGGTATTGACACTCAAGTTACTGTTACCCGAGACCAGTGTCACATCGGCTTTGAGTTGCAAGTTGGGTAACGCCTGCCAAGACGTATTGATATTGCTACGAAGAATCGATTCTTTAACAATTTCTGGAAAGATGATGTCATCATCGTCTATTTCATCAAGGTTGGGCTCTTGATAGCGATAACCTGGCCCCACTTCCACTTCCAACACAAACTCTTCGGTATTTGAAAACTGGTAACCAAGACCACTCGAAATTGTGTAGTCCTTAAAATAGGCGCTATATCGTGAATCGACCCCTTTAAAGCTGCCGTAGAGATAGGTTTTCGGACTTAACTTGTAGTCACTCTGAGCGGTGTAAGTTGATTGTCTTTTATCTTCTTCGCCATCTTTGTAGAGATTGTAATACTTCCATTCTCCACTACTTCTGTGGCGACCCGTTGTGTACTCACCTTTTAGGCGGGTGTTCAGTGAGCGTGAATCCGTATTCCCCGTATGCGACTGATAACCCAATTCTATTTCAGTCTTGAGTGGATTGGGCAGCTCGGTATCGACGGGTTCTGGAATGAGCTCCAGATCCGTTTTGGGTAGGGGCGTAGTGACTTCGGGTTCTACGCTCGGCTCCGGTAAAACGATAGAGTCAAGGATAGCGTCAACCGAGTCTTTGGTATTCGTTGAGGATTGAGTGTCAGTCGACGTTTGATCTTCAGCTAAGGATTGAGTATCCGTTGGCGTTTGAGTATTGGTCGAGGTCTGAGGATCAGCTGCCAGCGCATCATCGGCCAATGCCAGCGGCGTACTCAGAAAACCTGTACTCAGAAGACTCGTGCTCAGAAAACCTGTACTCAGAAGGCTAGATCTCAGAAGATGAGATCTTAGAATACTAGAGCTCAGAGCCAGTAATTTGGACACGCATACCTCAGTTATACAATTAATGAATGGAAAGATCGTAATGCTACCCTTGGTTAATTCCGTCAGCAATAGGTAAATTTTTGCTGAACAATAAAACAAACCATTAGGATAGGATTACAAATGGATGTTCTTGGGTATAATGAAGGATCTTTATTAGTTATTGAGTGTAGTCATAGTGGATAGCAAAAGTCAGAAATCAGCCAACGATCAGGTGGATGCCATTAAGGTCCCACCACATTCATTAGAAGCTGAGCAATCTGTGATTGGTGGTTTGTTGCTGGATAACGAACGCTGGGACACGGTGGCTGAAAAGGTTGTGGCCAAAGACTTTTATAGCCGTCCTCACCGTCTGATCTTTGAAGCGGTAAAAGATATCCTCGAAGAAAGTGCTCCTCTGGATCTTATTACACTCTCTGAACATTTAGAGCTACGCGAACAACTCGAGGAAGTGGGTGGCTTTGCCTACCTTGCCGATCTTGCCAAGAACACGCCAAGTGCCGCCAACATTAATGCGTACGCCGATATCGTGGCGCAACGTGCGTTGGTGCGTAGCTTAATTGGCGTGGCGAATGAGATTGCGGATTCAGGCTATGATCCACAAGGTCGCTCCTCGGAAGAGCTGGTTGATCTTGCTGAAAGTAAGGTATTTGCGATCGCCGAAGGTCGTGCCAGCGAAAACGAAGGCCCGCAGAACGTCGACAACATTCTAGAGAAGACCTTAGAACGTATCGAGATCCTGTATAAAACGCCACAAGATGGTGTGACCGGGGTCGATACGGGGTTTAACGATCTCAATAAAAAGACCGCAGGTCTGCAAGGCTCTGACTTAATCATTGTTGCTGCTCGTCCATCGATGGGTAAAACCACGTTTGCGATGAACTTGTGTGAAAACGCCGCGATGAAGCAAGACAAGCCGGTTTTAATCTTCTCATTAGAGATGCCAGCCGAACAGCTGATGATGCGTATGCTTGCGTCACTGTCTCGCGTTGACCAAACCAAGATCCGGACCGGGCAACTGGACGATGAGGATTGGGCTCGTATCTCATCGAGCATGGGTATTCTGATGGAAAAGAAGAATATGTATATCGATGATAGCTCAGGCCTAACGCCGACCGAAGTTCGTTCGCGTGCGCGACGCATTGCTCGTGAGCACGATGGTCTCTCTATGATTATGATCGATTACCTGCAATTGATGCGCGTCCCTTCACTGTCTGAGAACCGTACTCTTGAGATCGCCGAGATCTCTCGCTCATTGAAAGCGTTGGCGAAAGAACTGAACGTTCCGGTTGTCGCACTTTCTCAGCTTAACCGTTCCCTAGAGCAACGTGCTGATAAGCGCCCAGTAAACTCGGATTTGCGTGAATCAGGTTCGATCGAGCAAGATGCCGATTTGATCATGTTTATCTATCGTGATGAGGTTTATAACCCAGATAGCTCACTAAAAGGCATTGCTGAGATCATCCTTGGTAAGCAACGTAACGGTCCTATCGGTTCGGTTCGTCTGACTTTCCAAGGTCAACACTCCCGATTTGATAACTATGCAGGTCCTGCATTTGATGATGAGTAATCGTTAATGACCTACATGAAGGCCGCGACGGCGAGCATTGATTTAAATGCGCTTGAATACAATCTTGGTCAAATCAAGTCGAAGGCTCCACACTGTAAAGTCATGTCGGTTGTCAAAGCCAACGGCTACGGGCATGGGTTACTGGATATCGCTAAGTACTCCAAAAACTCCGATGCTTTTGGCGTAGCTCGGATTGAAGAAGCCTTACAGCTGCGTGCGGGTGGTATTGTCCAACCTATTTTATTGCTTGAGGGTTTTTACTCATCAGGTGATCTGCCGATATTGGTAACCAACAACATTCAAACCGTGGTGCATTGCGAAGAGCAATTGAGCGCGCTAGAGAATGCCGATTTAGACACACCCGTCGTGGTCTGGCTAAAAATCGACAGTGGCATGCATCGCTTAGGCGTTCGTCCTGAGCAATATCAACATTTTGTTGAGCGTTTACACCGCTGTGCCAATGTTGCCAAACCTCTACGTTACATGAGCCACTTCGGTTGTGCTGATGAGTTAGATAGAACGACCACGACAGAGCAGACTGAACTCTTCTTATCGTTAACTGATGGCTGTGAAGGCGAGCGTTCGCTTGCCGCCTCTGCAGGTCTATTAGCTTGGCCTGACAGCCACCTAGATTGGGTGCGCCCTGGGATCATCGCTTACGGCGTTTCTCCATTTGTCGATAAATCCGCTCAAGAGCTTGGCTTTTTACCTGTGATGACACTGACTTCTCACCTGATTGCCGTTCGCGATTTGAAAGCCGGCGAAAGCGTGGGTTATGGCGGTAACTGGACCAGCGAGCGCGACACCAAGGTCGGGGTGATTGCAATTGGTTACGGTGATGGCTACCCGCGCATGGCTCCTAATGGAACACCTGTGTTAGTTAATGGCCGTAAGGCTCCGATTGCCGGTCGCGTCTCTATGGATATGCTAACGGTCGATTTAGGGCCGGATGCCACGGATAAAGTCGGTGATGAAGCGACACTTTGGGGGAAAGATTTACCCTCAGAGGAGGTCGCGAAGCACATTGGCACAATTGCTTACGAGCTGGTGACGAAGCTGACTTCGCGCGTTACGATGGAGTATGTTAGATAAAGATGATCAAGCAAAGGATGCTATCTTGGTTAACCTCAACAATGGCACTGCTCAGTGTCGGCTTTTCTTCCTATGCTCTGAGTGACACTCATGCCGCAGGGGCTGACGATTTAGTGAGCGAAGACGGTGCGGTAAAGGATAGCGGTGTAGCAAAGAAAGAGAAAGCTCCAAGAAAAGAGAAAGATTCCGCTTTCCTTCCTTTCTATTTTGCCACTGAAACCATGGGTAATACCTTTGGCGTAGCGGGTGTTGTTAAGGGCGTTTGGCAACCTCAAGCGGCGCTGTTTGGTATGGCACTCTATTCCGACAAAGACAGCTATGTCGGTTTTCTCTCCGCCTTCAATTATGCACTGTCTGAGAACGTTTTGTTCAGCACTCAGATGTACCAAGCGCGTTTCAACGACAACCCTTATTACCTAGGCGATCAAGGTTATAATGACTCTTCGAGCGACAATAAAACCATTACCGATGGCTTAGAGCAAAACTATCAATTTGAATTTAAGTACCTGCTCCCTTGGGGCAATGTGGCAAAACATGGTTTGCTAGGCGCATTTCAGTCAGTTAAAGATGTCAGCTTTGCTTCGCCCGTTGAATCCGGGGTCAGCTCGATTCTGTTTACCCCTTTCTATACGTCTCGTGAGCTAAAAGATTTAAACAATGACGAGAAAGCGACCGGTTTTAGCTTAGCGTTGGATTGGGATAACCGCGATAGTACGCGCAATCCAACCAAGGGCTCGCATACCAATCTTGAGTTCACCACAGGCGCAGAAAGTTGGTCTAACGATGATTTGTGGCTCAAATGGACTTTCCAAAATAGTCAGTACTTCGCGTTAGGCCCGCTCGGCGAGGTGTTTGACCAACAAGTCGTGGCATTCGATTTCTATACTGCCGATACGCCAACCTGGGATAACTGCTCAGGGCAAGATTGCGCTCGACCACCAGAAACCGAGCAAGCTCGATTGGGTGGTTTGTATCGTTTACGAAGTTATATCGGTGGGCGCTTTCATAGTCGTTCAGCGATTCATTATTCCGCTGAGTATCGAGTGACTCCAAACTGGCAGCCACTGGGTGATATTCCTCTGATCAATTACTACGATTTGCCTTGGTGGCAATGGGTCGCTTTTGCTGAAGTCGGGCGGGTTGCTGAAGAGTACGACATTAAAACACTGCATTCCGATATGAAATGGAGCCTAGGTGGCGCGGTGCGTTTCCAAGTGGAAGGAATTGTTGTTCGGGCAGAGTTAGCACAAGGCGCGGATGAAGGGACCTTTAGGGTCATGATAAACCAACCTTTCTAGTTTGGCGGTAACCTTGTTCATTGGGTGGTAACCTTATCCATTTGGCGGTAACCGCTCAACTCTCTCTTATCGTTAAAGGGTGGCATGAAAAGTATCACCCTTTTTGATGGCCGATCATTATGTTTATTCAGAGCACTTGCTACTGAGGATCACTCACCTTGAATAGTCGCAATCACAGTACGGCTTCCAGCACACTCTCTATGCTCACCTAAGTAAATGCCCTGCCATGTACCTAAAGCTAACCGCCCATTGCTGATTGGGATTGTCACACTGCTACCCAGTGTCGAGGCTTTAATGTGGGCGGGCATATCATCGTCGCCCTCATAGGTGTGTTTATAGTAGGGCGCTCGTTCAGGCACAAACTGATTGAAGTGCGATTCCATATCGCTACGCACCGTGGGATCGGCATTTTCGTTGAGTGTTAGGCTCGCGGAAGTATGCTGGATAAATAAGTGTAATAAACCAACAGATAAAGAATTGATGTTATCGATATGTTGTTTAATTTCATCATCAATGAGATGAAACCCACGTTTTCTTGCTTTTAGGTGTATAGTCTTCTGAATCCACATACGCAGCCTTTATAATAATGTGCTTGGAAAAAAAGTCGTTTAACGCTATCTTTTGAACCTGAATGTATCTGGTTTTGCTTATGTTCAGTTATGTTAGAGCGAAAGTCAGCACTGATTTTTTAATCAGGAAATCGAATCCTGATGTATCTCAAGGTGCCGCTCTGCATATTCGGCATAATACGTTGTGAAAAATAATTACAAAGAATCTTTCAGTGATGATGCGGTCTGGTCATCACAGAAAAATAAAAACTTTTGCCTAATCGGGGGCTCTATTCATCACATGAGTGGTGTTTAGAGTAAAACCTACAATAACTTCGAGATAGATACCAATGTTGAAAAATATCAACCCAACACATACACAGGCGTGGAAAGCGCTAACCGAACATTTTGAGTCCGCTCAAGATATGGATATGAAACAGCTGTTTGCTCAAGATGCAAAGCGTTTCGAGAGCTTTTCTACTCGTTTCGGTTCTGACATCTTAGTGGATTACTCTAAGAACCTTATCGATGCTGAAACTATGCAGCACCTATTTGCTCTTGCGAAAGAGACTGAAGTTAAGTCTGCAATTGAAACCATGTTCGGTGGTGATGCAATCAACAAGACTGAAGGTCGTTCTGTACTTCACACTGCACTGCGCAATCGTAGCGATCAGCCAGTAATGGTTGACGGCAAAGACGTAATGCCAGCCGTTAACGCTGTACTCGCAAAAATGGAGCTGTTCACACACCGCATCGTTTCGGGTGAGTGGAAAGGTTACACAGGTAAAGAGATCACGGATGTCGTTAACATCGGTATCGGTGGTTCGGACCTTGGCCCATACATGGTGACTGAAGCGCTAACGCCATACAAAACTCGTCTAAACATGCACTTTGTTTCGAACGTAGATGGTACTCACATTGTTGAGACACTTAAGCCTCTGAATCCAGAAACAACGCTATTCTTAGTGGCATCTAAAACATTTACCACTCAAGAAACCATGACCAACGCGCACTCTGCACGTGATTGGTTCTTGGCTGAAGCAGGTGACAGCGCACACGTTGCAAAACACTTCGCGGCACTGTCAACCAATGCAACAGCGGTGGCTGAGTTTGGTATTGATACCGACAACATGTTCGAATTCTGGGATTGGGTAGGCGGTCGTTACTCACTATGGTCGGCGATCGGTCTTTCTATTTCGCTTGCGATTGGTTTCGATAACTTCGTTGAACTGCTTGATGGCGCGCACGAGATGGATAACCACTTCGCTTCAACTGAATTTGAAAGCAACATCCCAGTTATCCTTGCGCTTATCGGTATTTGGTACAACAACTTCCACGGCGCTGAGTCGGAAGCGATTCTACCTTACGATCAATACATGCACCGTTTCGCTGCGTACTTCCAGCAAGGCAACATGGAGTCAAACGGTAAGTTTGTAGACCGTGAAGGTAATCCGGTAGAGTACCAAACAGGTCCTATCATCTGGGGTGAACCAGGTACAAACGGCCAGCACGCTTTCTACCAACTGATTCACCAAGGCACTAAGCTGATCCCATCAGACTTTATTGCTCCTGCAATCAGCCACAACCCAGCCTCTGATCACCACCAGAAGCTGATGTCTAACTTCTTTGCTCAAACTGAAGCACTTGCTTTCGGTAAGACAAAAGAAACGGTAGAAGCTGAATTCCTAGCGGCTGGCAAAACGGCTGAAGAAGTGGCTGAACTCGTACCTTTCAAAGTGTTTGAAGGTAACCGTCCAACTAACTCAATTCTTGTTAAGCAAATCACCCCGCGCTCTCTGGGTAACCTCATCGCGATGTACGAGCACAAGATCTTTGTTCAAGGCGTTATCTGGAACATCTTTAGTTTCGACCAATGGGGCGTAGAACTTGGTAAGCAACTCGCAAACCAAATCCTGCCAGAGCTTGCTGACGATGCTCAAGTAACGTCTCATGACAGCTCAACCAACGGTCTTATCAATGCATTTAAAGCGTTGAAAGCTTAATTGGATTGATAGCAACAAAAAAAACGCCAACTTTCGGGTTGGCGTTTTTGTATCTGTCGAGTAGTTTTTGTATCTGTCGAGTAATAGACAGAAACCGCTAAATTGCAGCTAATCAGTAAAGAACCATCAAAAAGACTGACCAATCAGTCAGCCTCTTAAATATCAGCATCAGCCTTTTAAATCTTTGCTGCCGCTATTCGAAACAGATCTCGATGAAGGCATTACCCCATTGAGAGCTGAAAGGCATGATGATGATCGCACCTTCACACTTGTGACGAATGGTGTGACCTTTACCTGAAACCACGATAGGCGTGGCCATATCGAAGTCAAAGCCGCTTTCAGCCAGAATGCGTTTGGCGCCACCGGTGACCATGTTGGTGATTTCACCGACCATGTCGGTTACTTCTTCATTTAAGCCATTTGGTCGCTCGCCGAGCATGTTTTCCATGATTTCTAGGGCAAGGGCTTCATCAAAGGTGATCGACATTGAGCCACGAGATTGTGTGCCGACCATGCCGATCAGGCCCGATACATCACCACGAGCAATTTCGTCTTTTTTTACTCTTGGTTTTTGTGGCTTCAATTCCAGGGAAGCCATCGTTTTTAGAACGTTCATCAAAGATGCTAAAAACGGGTTTACAAATTCAGCGCGCATAATGTTCTTCTATAACCTTATTCTTTCATCCCTGAGGAGCAAGCTTGGCAAGTGCCATGTGATTCAATGACATGATTGGTCAACTGAAAGCCATGCTTCTCGGCGTTATTCGCAAGTAGGGTCACCAGCGTCTCGTCTTGTAGCTCGATCACAGTGCCACACTTATCGCAGATCAGTAGCTGGGAAAAATGTTTGTTGGCATTGCAAGAGCAGCAGCATATAAAGCTATTGGTTGACTCAACTCGGTGAATGAAACCTTGTTCTAACAAGAAATCTAAAGCGCGATAAACCGTAGGTGGTTTGGCTTGTGGTTCACTGACTTTCAACTGCTCTAACAACTCATAAGCACTGGAGGCTTTTTTATTAGAGAGAATGAGCTCAAACACGCGCTTTCTCTGAGGCGTCAATCGAACGCCTCGCGATGCGCATATGCCTTCAACTTGCTCTATTAATGTGTGGTCCAAATTTTTCACCATTCAATCGGCCATCCCTATTCAAACCCTATTTCTAGGTTACTACGTTTTGGGGACCAACTATTTCTATTAAAGTCAGGTACAGAGCGTATTGTGACCTACGACTTTGAATAAGACAAGGTAACTCAAAATGACCGTGTGACTCAAGGTATAACTGATTAATGAGGCTGAATTAGAGATCTGGTGAATAGGTTTATACAAAAGTGTGAGGTAATGTTGGTAGAGCACGTTGAGATAGCTCCAACCGCGCATAGCGATAAATAAAATTCAACCTTGTTTTTGTTGGGGTTTTTCGAGCGTTTTGATTAAGGGGATAGCGAGTAAAAGGCCACAATCATAGCGACCTTTATCGTTCACAGTGACTGGATTAATCTAGACGAATATTGAGAGGCTTTGTTGCGTAATTCAATGGAACTCAATCCAGAGCCTACGATCTGATCTACTACGTTCACTCTCTCGCAGCCCTATGTCTAAACCTCGCTACAAAACAACTTCGGCTTCATGAATGTCGCACTTATTATCTGCAATCGCACCATTCAAAATGATACTATATAAAATCGGCTACTCTAAAGAGAGCGCATAGGAGCCTGCCCTCTGTACACTCTGGAACTCAATCAAAAGGTTTAAAATTGAAACAAATTTCGTTAACACAGAAGCTTTTTCTCTTCATTACGTCCTTGTTACTTATCACTAACATTGTCGAGTCATATTGGAGCGCCACATCATCTTTACAGAAACGAAGTGAATCAGCGTATGAGGTAAGCTCTACATTAAATAAATCGTTATCCAAGGCTACTCAGACATGGATAAACTCATTCAAAATAGTTCTTGAATCAACAACTGAGCAGCTAAATAACGGGCAAGACATTAAGTCAGTGACAAAGTTTATCCAAGGCGCGACTACAGCAGATTTAGCATACATAGCTCTAGATAACGGTGATTTTACTACTAGCAAAGAAGTCAACTTACCTAGTGACTTCGATGCCAGAACTAGAGATTGGTTCAAACAGGCAAGAAGCAATCTAAGCAGTATTATTACAATGCCATACCTTGACTCAGCTACAGGCAGCTTAGTTGTGACTGTCGCCTCGCCTATATCAATCTTAGATAGAGTTGGCGTTATTGGTTTAGATCTAAAAATCAATGACGTAACAGCCGACATCGTTAACATAAACACTCCAAACGTTACGGCTTTAATCATGGGAGAAGATGGTTCAATCATTGCGCACAATGACAGCGGCTTAATCCTTAAAGATATAAGCTCTCTATCGAGTGAACTAAACTCCAATTTGATTCAAGGCATGGCACTAGAAAACACATTTCATGAGGTGGCAATATCAGGTTCACCTTATATTTTTTCAGCGAGTAAAATTGAAAACACAAACTGGTACTTTGTAAGCTACATCGACAAGAGCCAATATTTTGAGAGTGTTTACAGCGACATAAAACTAGATATTTTGATCAAAGCTCTTTCCCTTACATTTTTAATTTTAGTGTTTAAGTATTTCATTTACTCATCATTCAAACCATTCTCAGAACTCAATGGGATGATCCAATCTCTTTCTAAGGGGAATTGCGATCTAACCAAAAAACTGCCAGTAAAACAGCTTGATGAGATTGGAATGCTTAGCCAAAGCTTGAATGATTTCATTGGCAAGCTTCAAAGTATCGTACAGAGTATTAACACTTCTAGTGAGCAACTAAACGCAGAAGCTCAAGTCAGTAATAGAGTAGCTAGCAACTCCATAGAGTCAATAGGAACTCAAACTCACGAGTTATCACTTATTACAGTAGCAGTACAAGAGATGGCACATACAGCAGTGGAGGTTGCTAATAACGCGGAACTTGCCGCTAACGCTGCACAATTATCATCAGAGAGTTGCAATGTAGGTAAGCAAATCATTAAGGCTAACCAAGACTCAATATCGAACCTTTCTGAACACATTCAAAATAGTACTCAACGAATCAAAGAAGTTGAAGACAACGCGCTAGAGATCAAATCCATCGTATCAACTATCACTGACATCGCAGAGCAAACAAACTTACTCGCACTTAACGCTGCTATTGAAGCAGCAAGAGCGGGGGAGCAAGGTCGTGGCTTTGCAGTTGTAGCGGATGAGGTCAGAGTTTTATCGCAAAGAACGCGTAGCTCAACTAACGAAATTAGGGACATGATTGAACGCCTACAAGCAAGCAGTATTACTGCCGTTGAGTCTATGGTGCAAAGCGAACATTTGACTATGAGCAGCGTAAAAGAAGCAACCCAAGCGACACTGGCCTTGGAAGATATCACAATCAAAATAGATCAAATTTCTGATATGTCGATGCAAATATCTAGCGCAGCTAGTGAGCAAAAAGTTGTAACCAACGAAGTTAGCAAAAATATTCAATCCGTTAACGACACTGCATTGGCGATGGAAAGAGAAATAGAAACGACAGAGGTTCAGTCTAAATCTATTTACAGAATTTCAAGCGAAATTAGCAACCAAGTCAAAAACTTTAAATGCTCTTAGGCCGTGTTGAGCTTTTGAGCTGTTTTTGCAGCGAGTTGCGGGGTATTTCTACAAGGCATAGGTTTTGATGTGTCGCTGGCCGACATGAAAAGCCGACAACACCGTAGAAATGACCAGCAAACGCAGCCTGAAGGGTTCGGCTAAAAGCGTTTTACTCTTTGTTGAGGAGGATTGGCTTAGAATGACTAGGCTACTTCTCCTCGCCGCGATTAAAACGCTTTCATCTCGAACGAATTTTAGCCGCGAAAGATCAACACACCCTAGAAAAAATCGGCATCGACCTTGAACAACCATCGACTAAAAAGGGTTTAGCGTTACTTGGCGCGGGAGCGGCGTTGGTATCTGCTCACCCTGAACTTATCACCGCGAGCATATCGGCTGACGGTGTTCAATTCGGTGGCATTATTGGCGCAAGTGCTCCAATAGTATTTGGCCTATGGGAAACCCTACGCAATGAGTTCAAGTAAATGGCAGAATATCAAACAATAATTGTTGCCGTTGTTAGTGCTTTGTCTAGTGGGGTGGGGGTAGGCATTACTCTCAAAACGGATGTTAAGTGGCTGCGCTTAATGATGGAAAAGATGGATGAGCGTTTGACTCGGCTTGAGAATAAAAGCCCAAGCTGATTGATTCTTTATTTTTGTGATACATAAAAATATGACCTGATAGGCGTTAAGTGTCACATCATGCTGTATGATATAGGGGAATTTTATTTCCCACATTACTGCAAGCTTTAAGCTAGGTTTGAATTTATGAGCGATATAGGTTTTAAAAAGGTAAGTTTAGAAGGTATACATCAAAGGTATAATCTCAATATTGAACTTAAAGAAGGTTTAAATGTACTTCACGGACAGAACGGTACTGGTAAGTCTACGTTATTACACATAATTGCGAATATAGCGAACCGTGATTTTATTCGTTTTGCGTTCTTAGATTTTAAATCCATAACGGTGACATATTTAGATGGCAGAGTTCTAACCATCACTCAGAAGGATAGAGTGACGTTTATAAAGGCACCAAATGGGGGCGAGTTCCAATTTAATATTCATGATGCTATAGAATATACTGATAATGAAAGAAGTTATGCCAACCGAATGCACCCCATTGAGCCTCCAAGATATGAAAAGCTAGAAGAATATTTGTCTCTGACTGATATTCCTATTATCGGTACAGCATATTTCCCTGCTTTTAGAACTATGTTAGAGGCGTGGGCATCTCAAAGAGATAACCAAGATTCTCGTCCGATTTCAGGTAAAAAAATAATGTCTATGCGAAATGCTACGACATTTTCTCGAAATGTCTTTGGCTCATTTTTACCTGAGATTAACTTCCCTACTCCGACAGAAATTGAAGTGAACCTTCGCAGAGAAATACGGGATGCTCAGTTAGCAATAGCTAGAAATGAAAGTTCAATTTTTAGTAACTCTTTTGTTAAAGTGTTTTCAGCTCTTCTTGAGAAAAAGCCGCCCCAAGACCTCAACTCCTCTGAAATTTTGCAAGAGATAGCGCACCTTTCAATCGAATCATCTCAAAGTATCAGACCTACTGCGGTTGAAGAGTCAAATAATGCTTATGATGAGTTACAAAGAGTTGTGATGAATGGCTTAGATAATTCTCAAGATAGAACATCAAAAGAAACAACAGCAGGAGCGTTAGCTGTTTATAGGGATGCATTAAAAGATAGGAAAGAGTTTAAGGAAAATGCATTTAAGGAAATTGATAAATACTTAGAAGTTGTAAACTCATTTTTAGATAATAAAGCTATAAACTATAAGCTGGATTCAGACCGAAGAATGCCACGCGTAGGACTTGAATTTCCGGATAGTTCGTGGAGTAGCATTAGGGTTTTGTCTTCTGGCGAAAGACAGTTGCTAACCATGTTATACGCTGTAAATAAGATGAGCGGTAACTCTGCTGTTCTTATTGATGAGCCTGAATTATCACTACACATAGATTGGCAGGAAGACTTACTTTCAAAGATGATCGAGCAGCTAGGTAGTCGTCAAATAATAGTTTGTACGCACTCTCCGGCCATAGCAGCGGACTTTGATGAAAGAATGATCGAAGTTGTCCCTATCTTTTCAGATGATCAAGAGTTGCTTGAAGAGATTGATTTTGACTTTGATGAAGATTATTTATGAACAGTAGTAAGATAACTTTTGACATACCACAATATATTGCTCAAGTGAAAATGAGTTCAAAGACTCGTCTTTTAGTTGAAGGGCGAGATGACAGAACTCATATTTCGAACCTTTTACATAAGCTAGGAAGAAGTAAGGTAAGAATTGATACCGCTGAGCAGATTAAAGGCAACTGTCAACAAACGGCTAAAAACAACAGAAAAAAAATTGACGTTATTCATGATGTATGTCGAGGGAAAAAGGCATACAGCAACTTATATTACTTAGCAGATAGAGAGTTTGAGCATTTTCATATAGACAGTAGTATCGAGGATCAACTTTCTCATAACTCTCTCATTGATAACCTGTGTTTTACGAGTGGCCACAGTATGGAGAACTATTTTATTAATAGTATGGTTCTTCAGGATGCTTATAGTTATCTGTGTTCATCTGAATATAAACATGATGCTCTAGCTGACTTTGAACGAGTTTTAGCATCTGCATATCAGGTTGTTGCAGCTATAAGTCTAGCTGCTCGTGATTTGGGGAAGGCCACATTTCCTATAGGAGTCATACCATGGGAAGCTTTTCAGTACACCGATGAAAACTTACAGATAGATCCAACGAAGATGCGGTCTATAGGAAGTAATATTTACGAAGAGTTCCTTACTTTATATGAAAAGTGGTTATCTATAACCAAGTTCTCAACAATCGATACTTGTGAAATGATATGTAGAGGACATACAGCTATAATTATGCTTCAAAGAGTATTTTCAAGTTGTCTTTATTCAGTAGCGATTAAAGATGAAGATGCTAATGAAGCTGCTAAGATTGCTGAAAATTTCTCTAAGCTAAGTGAAAGTCAGCTCTCCTGCTCACTTGGTGAAGCTTGGATAAGAAAAGCGGCAGAGGGGGAATCTCGATATCCTCAAACATTAGTTCAAGCTATAGCCTGATATTTTTAAGTTCATTAAGAACACAGGCCTGCCCTATGCTTTATAGAGCAGGCCTTGTTATTCCATATCTATAGCTATTTGGGGAAGTGAGTTAGTAAATGCCTGGAGGTAAAGTTAATAATTAGAGCTAAACCTTTTTGTGCAATTTATGCGGAAATAATTGTGTGTAAACTTGCCATAAAATGTTCAAGTTTCTATGCCCTGTGACTTGGGCAACATCTTCAATTGAGTAGCCCTTTTCAAACAACCGACTTGCTCCCTCTCTTCGCAAGTCGTGATACCTCAAGTCTTCAATACCCAATTCGTTCCTTACTCGCTGAAAGCCTGCACTAACACTTCGTGAGTTGTACGGGAAAATGAGTTCGCCTTTGTCTGGTTGTTTCAGTGCGATCTCAAATGAATCGCCAAGCAACGGCACAATCATATGATTACCTTCTTTCTTCCTTGGGTCTTTTCTATCTCTAACGAGTATCGTTTTATGTTCTTGGTTCAGGTCTTCCCAACGCAACTTGCAGACTTCACCAATCCGCATACAAGTAAGAATGCTAAATTCAAGTATGTCGGTGAATGGAATTCGAGTTGTGCCGTTTGGCCTAAAAGACTCGCGTTGCTCTAATCCAAGCTTTAAGAGTTTCAGTTCTTCAGAAGTAGGGCGGCGTGTTCGTTTCTGACTTTTACCAACTAATCCCATATCAATCAGAACAGGCACCGCTTCATCAAATATCTGGTGATTGGTGTCGATGTTGAAGACAGGCTTAGACTTTTTCATTACAGAACGTAGGTAAGCAATATCATGATAAATCGTTGCGGGTTTGGCTCCTGCGCCTCTTCTATTTTTACAGTGCTCGATTAAGTCGCTAGTTCGTAGCTGATTACTCTCAACTTGGGCGATGTCGCAATCCCTAAGCATTTTAATAACGTAGCGTTTTGTGCGACCTGTATTGTCCCAGAGATCACGTTCAGCCATGAACAAATCGAGGAGTACCGAAAGGGGGACTGTTTTTGGCTGATTGAGTACCCCTTGAGCTTCTAGTTCAGCTACCCTTTTTTTACCGAAAGCTTTAGCGAGTGCTTTCTTTTTTAGAGTTTTGCTTTCCCTGTGTATAATGCGCGAATTCTTTTTAACGATGATTGTTACCTTGAACCTTGGTTCACCGCTTTTTAGCTTTCTGGTCTCGATGGTATAACTTGCCATTGTCCAACTCCTAAAGGGGTACTTGAGGGGTACTACAGGAAGTAATTCCGTTTAATTCTAGGTAATTCACTGTATGTTTGTACAGTATTAATTGAGACTGAATCATGACAAACACTAATAAAACCAGTAAATACGCTAGTAACCGACTTTCCGTTGCACCCATGCTCGACTCGTGCGACTGTAGGTAAAACCTGATTAATAACAGTGCCTTAGATTTCCCCTTTGTATTTAGGGGGCAAATTGGGGGCAAATACTAGATTCTGCCTCTTCAATATCCTCCACACTACCCCCCTCTGGCAGGATAGTTGTCACTGTTAAAATTTACCCAGCATGGGCGGTAATGAGTGAACCTTGTCTCGTATT
>NZ_CANLBV010000044.1 GCF_947488985.1 uncultured Vibrio sp. | reverse complement strand
TGCCCGCGGTGTCTTCATCGGTCGCGATCACGTCGTTAGTCGCGTCATCGACAGAGCCGACCGTCACATTCACGGTCAATAGATCTGTACCGCCGTTTCCGTCATCAACAACGACGGTAAAGCTGTCGCCGCCGTTGTAGTCTTCGTTTGGCGTATAGGTCCAGGTGCCATTTTCCGATACAACGACAGTACCATTTGTTGGACCAGTGAGTTCGGTGAAGGTCAGATCATCCCCATCGCCATCTGATGCTGACAGGGTTCCTGTGATTGGAGTGTCTTCATTTGTTGTAAAAGAAACATCAGGGCCAATCGGTATGTCATTGTCATCTACATCAATAAATGTTGGGGCTTGATTCACTGAACGAAATGCATCTAAAAGGATTAAACTTTGGGTCTGAGATAATCCTAGAGATTCAAAACCGGAGGTCACGAATTCGGTAGCGGGGATTGTTTCGTCACCATCTCGCTCAATGGTTCCACTTGTGCTTAAACTGGAACCACTCTCACCAGCTGCTGTCGCAAACTCCTCCCCTAACTCAGTAGGGTCTTCGCCATCTTCTAATGCGGCAAAAATATTGGCGATATCTTCATCGAGTTCGACTTCACCTTCTTCGGGAGAAAAGCGCTTGGCCGATATTTGAGGATCATCAACATTAAGTTGATTAGGTGATTCAAGAGTGACATCTCCTGGTTGTAAGGACTCACCTTGTTCTAGGATTTTCATCGTTCCATCTGCTGAGATAACAATGCGCTGACCTAGTGCAAGTACACCTACCAAATTCAATGCTGTAATGTCCATATAAACCCCTAAGACCCAATTCCATTCAATAACGTCAATTTTATGACATAAAACTTACAATATTAATTAAAATATAACACCTAACATCATATTACTCCTAATTATGAATTCAGCATTTTACAAACTTGTTAGCAAGGTAACGACAGCGATCACATCGCACAACAATCAAGGTGCTCGGACTAGATATATAAGTTATTGTGTTTACGAAAGATAATAAAATATAAACAGTAAAATGACGCGTCACAAAAACAACCAAGACACATGCCAGTTTACTAACATTTTAACAACGAATTATAGCCATCAAATTACCCACCGTGTTTTTTTTGGCGGTTCATCTAAATTTTGTATATAAAGGTTAAAGTTCGATATTTAGATGCGCGCTATTTTTGGAGATACAAATTGAATTGGATTCAAACGACGACAGTAGGATTAGCGATAGCATTGAGTTTACCTACTAAATCACAAACCTTAGAGCAAGCCGTAGCATTTACATTAGAAAGTAACCCTGAAATCAAAAGTGCTTATAATGAATACGTCAGTAAGCGTTATTTGCACGACGCATCAGGTGGTGCCTATCTTCCAAGTATAGACTTAGATGGCGGGATCGGCTACGAGCATACGGATCTAGCATCTAATCAAGACACCACCGATCTCACTCGTAAAGAAGCAACCATTACGCTGACGCAATTGATATGGGATGGTTCAAATACGCTCAATGATATTGACCGTACCGCTGCAGATGCTGAATCTGTTCGCTATCAAATGCTCTCAAATGCTCAAGATATTGCATTAGAGGTAACGAAGATCTACCTCGATGCAGTCAAAGCTTATGAGGTGCTTTCACTTTCTGAAAATAACCTTGCCACACATAAAGATATCTATCTGGATATTCGCAAACGTGTCGATTCTGGTATTGGTTCCACCGCTGACATGTCACAGGTTGAAGCTCGTATTGCAAAGGCACATGGTAATTTGCTTGCTGCTCAAAATAACCTTTTTGATACCCATACCCAATTCAAAAGAATTGTAGGGCAAGCACCACTAGGTTTAATTTTTCCTCGTGCAGATGTGAACGCCATCCCTTACACCGTTGATGGGGCATTGGCAAAGGCGTTTAGTCAGCACCCTGTTATCAAAATCGCGCAGGCAGATGTCGACTCTGCCAAGTTTCAGTACAAGCAATCGAAAAGCACTAACTACCCTACTGTTTCTTTCGAAGCAGCTCAAACCTGGCGTGATGACGCCGGGGGAACGGAAGGTCGCAGCGATGAACTTTCAGCAATGCTACGTTTAAGATATAACCTCTACAACGGCGGATCTGATCAAGACCGCGCCGAAAGTGCAGCATACCAACTCAATAAAGCAAAAGATTTACGAGAAAGTACATTTCGTAACGTAGAAGAGAGCTTACGTCTTTCGTGGAGTGCACTTGATTTAACGGTACAACAGAAGGAATTCTTGTCAGACCACGTAGACTCAGCATCGGATACCGTTATCTCCTATGAGAAGCAATACCGCATCGGTAAGCGAACACTTCTCGACTTACTGAACACTGAGAATGAACTATTTGAAGCCCGAAAAGGTTATTTAGATGCAAAGTATGATGAGCAATATGCAAAGTATCGAGTGATGAATGCGACTGGCAACTTACTGGCAGGATTAAGAGTGGATACCCCTCAAGAATGGAATGAAAAGGTGGACTATTAATGAAGCTTATATACACAATTGCGCCACTTTGCTTGATCGCTTTGGCTACTAGCACATTCGCTGAGAGCCAGAATGATGAGTTCGAATATCGTCCCCTTCCTCCAGCACCTCAAAGTTATGATCTGTTGGATGACGACAATGATGGGGTCATCAACGCGCGAGATTTATGCGTCGACACACAAATGGGGGCTGAGATAGATAACGACGGCTGTGGCTCATACTTTGAATCATCTGAAGAAAAACAGATACATGTCCTGTTCGCCAATAACTCCACAGAAATTAGCCCTGTATTTCTTGGTCAAATACGCCAGATGGCGGACTTTCTGAAACGCTATGAAAGCACTCGCATCCAATTGCAAGGTTACGCGAGTAAAGTAGGTAATGCTGAACATAATTTGATGCTCTCGAAAGAGCGAGCTTCAAATGTAAAACGTGCTCTCGCCAGTAACGGAGTTCAACCTTCGAGAGTCGATATTGTCGGTCATGGTGATGTAGGATTTAGCAGCAATGACACGGAAATCAATCATGCCCTCAATCGAAAAGTGGTCGCTTCTGTTATGGGGTTTAAAGGAAATATCAAAGAAGAGTGGCATATCTTCACCAAGTTAAATAAGTAAACCTAGGCTGCCTCAACCATAGTAAAACGTTATCTTATGTTAACGCTTTACTATGGTGATAATTCCTTGAATAGCATGTACCTAAGTCGTCTATAATGTTAATCTTGCCAAGTTATCAACATAGAGAACTAATCGATGAGCAAACTAACCTCTGATACTCAAGCAAATCTAGAACTTTTCGTTTCTGAAACACAAGAAACTAAACTGGTATGGGGCCTTCGAAATGAAGAAGGTTGGCTAGCATGTGACTCAAGTGAATTCGAAAACAGCGAAGTGATGCCGTTCTGGTCTTCAAAAGAAGATGCACAAACTCACAATGTTGAAGAGTGGGCTGACTTTGAAGTATTGGAAATTCCGCTAGACATCTTTGTCGAAGACTGGCTACTGACTCTTGCTGAAGATGGCGTTCTTGTTGGTACTAACTGGAATGCGACATTAGAAGGCAAAGAGCTAGAGCCTTCTGACCTAGCGAAATTATACCTCTAATTTCCATTATCGGTCGTGCAACTGCGTACGACCGATAACTCTTTTCATCGTGTTAAATCCATTTGCGTTTGATGCGACCTGCCCTTTGATACCTTTCAAAAATGCCAAATAAAGTCAAACATTGACGCTTAAATTGTCACCCTAATTCACGTCGCTAAAATTATTTATTTTCAGCCTGCTTACGAACCAGTTCAGCCATAATTGCTTGGCGATCATCTAGGTAATCGTTCAGACCAATCTTACGCAATTCACACGCTGGGCAATCGCCACAACCATCGCCAATAATGCCGTTGTAGCATGTTAGGGTTTTGCTTCGAACCAACTCTAGTGCTGAGTATTGGTCGGCCAACGCCCAGGTTTCTGCCTTGTTCAACCACATCAGTGGCGTTTTGATGTCCAGCTTCTTGTCCATACCTTGTACTAGCGCAGAGTTCATCGCTTTTACGAAGTCATTGCGGCAATCTGGGTAGCCAGAGAAGTCAGTCTCACACACACCGGTAATCACAGTTTCAGCGCCAATTTGGTACGCGTAAATACCTGCCAGCGTTAAGAAAAGAATATTACGACCAGGAACGAATGAGTTCGGTAAACCATTATCTTGAAGATCGTGTGATACAGGAATATCGTCACGTGTTAGAGAGCTGATCGCTAGCTCATTCAACAGAGTCACATCCATCACTTTATGTGCTTTCACACCAAGCTCTTTCGACAATGACTCTGCCACTTCAATTTCTAATCTATGGCGCTGGCCATAATCAAATGTAATCGCATGAACTTCGTCATACTCTTTTAGTGCTTGAACAAGACATGTTGTTGAGTCTTGACCACCACTGAATACTACAACTGCTTTTTTCATCTTAAATCCTTACGAAAATCTTCTACTAGCGACTTATCTAGGCCAGTAAACAAATGCAACCTACGCGATACTCAAATACTTGTGAGTTTGGATTGATAAGCGCCAATTGCGCTCAATACAGGTATCAATACAAAGTTGGGTCGCGCGATCTTTTTGGCTGATGGGTTGCAGTGCGATAACAGTGTCGCTAGGAACCGCTGCTCGCTTCAACAAGCTGTCAAGCTGTTCGATATCTTTACTTGTCCCTACCGGATGCTTAATTTCATTAGCACGTTGTAATGCGCTATCTAAGATTTCCAGCTTAGCTTTCATCGCCACTTTTGGTGACACCGTCACCCAGGTACTACTGGTTGCTTTTATTTGTGATGTTCCGCTGGTCTCGATCTGACAGCGGCAACCCTTCCTTTCAAAAGCTTCAGTAAGAGGAACAAGATCATAAATACACGGCTCACCACCAGTAATCACAATATGCTTAGCTGTATAACCTTGTTTGACATATTCATTCACGATGCCTTGAGCATCGATTGCTGACCAAGAGGGGGAATCCTCTGTCTTAACCATGATATCGCCAAGGCTGGTTTCATCTTTGGGCAACGCTTCCCACGTCTGCTTGGTATCACACCAAGAGCAGCCTACAGGGCAAACTTGCAAACGAACAAAAACAGCAGGAACGCCGGTAAACACGCCCTCACCTTGGATGGTTTCAAACATTTCATTAATCTTGTACAACTTACCCTCAGCTCAATCATTTGATGAAATTAATCAACCGCAGACCTTAAAGCACTTACCTTATTTGGTCAAACAAATGAGTAAGGATAAATGAGTTGTGAAAGCCCTAGCCTAGGGTTTCAAGTTCCCTTATCCTTTCGCTCAGAAGATTTCGTTAGCTTTTAATTTTTAATAAGGAATAGCATGTACAAACTGATTGCTCTTGATATGGATGGAACACTGCTTAACAGTGAAAAGGTGATCTCGCAACAGAACAAAGACGCGATAGCAAAAGCTCGAGCTTCGGGTGTAAAAGTGGTTCTTGCTTCTGGCCGCCCTTTGGAAGGCATGCAAAGTAAATTAGACGAGCTTTCAATCAATGGTGAAGATGACTTTGTCCTCTTCTACAATGGCTCTATGGTCCAGAATGTATCAACAAAAGAGATCATTCACAGTGAGATCAGCCACGGTAAAGCAGCGAAAGCGATAGCCACATTGGCCGAGCAGCTTGGTGGCTATGTTCATGCCTTCAGCAAGGTTCATGGTTTGATCACCCCAGAGAATAATGAGTACACAGGGATTGAAGCGCGCATTAACGGCTTAGAGATTACCGAGTTCGACTTTTCTAAGCTAGAAGACGATCATGAAATCATCAAAACCATGATTGTTGCTGAGCCAAACAAGTTGACCGAAATCATCAGCAAGTTGCCACAAGAGCTTAAGACTCAGTTTACCATCGTGCAAAGCGCCCCCTTCTTCTTAGAGTTCTTAAACCCAAATTCAAACAAAGGCGTGGGTATTGAAGCGATTGCTAAGCACTTAGGTATTAAAGCTGAAGAAGTGATCTGTATCGGAGACGCTGAAAACGACCACCATATGCTTGAATATGCTGGGCTGGGTATTGCAATGGATAACGCAATGGAAGAAACCAAAAAGCTAGCTGACTACATTACAGCAACCAATGATGACCACGGCGTAGCCATAGCGATTGAAAAGTTTATCTTCAACTTGTAAGCATTCAATACCGTATCGTTGATAAAGAGAAGGCTGTGCAGTGCACAGCCTTCTTTTATTTTGCAAGAGTGGTTTAACTATTTCCGAGCCCAAGGCAGACGGAATGCGACAACACCAAATAGAATCAAAATAGGAAAACGCAACGTTTCAACAATGAATGAAGCAATGCCACTAAAAGAGACAAAGCTCCCAGCCCAACTGATCAACAAATTACCGACAAGTAACATCGCAATAACCCCAACCACGATCTTAAATGAGAACTGACCGACCAAAGGTTTTGAATCCGTTAACGTCACTAAACAAGCAATCGTCATCAAAATAGCCACCCAGAATGAGAAGGTTGGCAGTGGCCAGATAACGGTTAGAACAATCGATAGCAGACACAGCCCCCACCACACACCTTTAGAGCTTAATAACACACTGATATCAACATCAGGCTTAGTGTCTAACCTAGCGATATGCCACGTTGTTAGCGCGCCTAGTATACCTCCCATCAAGACATCGCTAAAGAAAGCACTGCCTGAGTAAGGCTTAAAGAACATAATCCAAAGCAGGCCTGCGAGCACAATCAATATCGATTTTTGTTCCGACAACCGCTTTAACTTCCACAAAACTAACAAGCTTAAGCTCACCCATAAAGCCGCTAACAAACTTGGAAAGCTGTACCCGCTGCTCATCACCAACTTCAATGTTGGCAAGTAAGCATGTGGACGTGGAAAACCAAAGCCTTGATGAGCGATTAAAGTAAGCAGGGTAACGGATATCAAAGTAAAACCAAACTTCAACGCGAAGTTACGTCCAAAATGCCAAGCGATTAACGGTAAAATTACAATGAAAAACCACGGCTTCGCAACTAAATCAACTAACAGTACCGTGTTAGAAAGGATGCTCGGCACTCTATCGAATGAATTTTGCAATGAAACAATCCAGTTCAATTCCGCTTGATGAATTTTTGGTGCGGCACCCACCAGATCTGAAACATAAGTCACAGGTTGATCGGTTGCCGATAAAAACAGCTCATTAATCTCAGACCACTGCTCTGGGTAGCGGTATTGGTGATCTTGAAGTTCAGTCGGAGCAAGCAACATTGCTCGGCTCACTTCCACACCGTAATGAGGTGCAAACCAGATAGGAAGCTCAAAGCCACCTAATTCGTTTCGAGCTTTAAAACTCACAACTACTGAGTCAGAGATACAATCAAATACAACAGCACTGTCGGTATAACCTAGCACATCTCCAACCGTGACGGACAAACCGGCCTCTTCCCATGTTTCACGCTGGGCCGTGATGGCTGGAGGTTCACCTGAAACAACAGTGCCACCCGGAAGGGAAAGTTGACCAGTGATCAATTCATCCACTAATACAATTTGATTATCAGCGCGAACCAAACACAGCGCCCCTACAACATGCTCTGGCGTGCTGTTATTTGCCGATGCAAAAGCAGTGGTGGTACTTAAGATAGAAAGAATAAAAACTAATAAATATCGAATAGCCAACGAACATACCTAAATGGGAGAAGGAACCTACTAGAACATCTGCCCAGTGTAATCAAACCTGATGAAAATCGCTGTCTATATTTTAATCAAAGACTTTCTCATCCATTGAATGTGAGGAGTGAAGCCCATTTTTTGATAAAAGTCCTTGGCAGGCGAATTAAAATCCCAAACCTCGACAAACACTTGCTGAACACCATAATCATCAAACGTCGCTTCAACTTTGCTAAATAGCTGTTCAGCGATCGACGCTTGTCGATAATCGGGTAAGACAAACAGCTCATCAACACTGCCCATAGGGACCGGTTTACTCACTGTTGAAATAAGCTCACAGAAATGCCCTGAAATAAATCCCACAATTAGTTCACCTTTCAATGCCACATATACCAAGCATTCTGGGTCATCTAGGTATCGTGCAATACTCTTTTCCTGCTCGATCTCTTCTGCTGTTTTAAAATGATCTGGACTCGCAATGTGATGATGATGGTGCAGATCAAACATTAACTCATTTAATTGCTCCAGATCGGTATGCTTTGCAGCCCTTAGTATGACATTCATGACGAGTACGCTTCTCAAACCCAATTAGACTTTAAACTGAGTCTAGTTTACTTGGCGTGGGGATCTATACAAGTTATTGAATTAATTCATTGTTTAAAGTATGCCTTTCAGATGCAAAAACGGCCACATTACGTGACCATTTTTAGATTTTATGAATTACGAACAGATTAACAGTTACTCACCTGAAGGCCTAAGCGCCATTGGCGGATTTCTCTGTTTTAAGTTCAGCAAGTTCGCGCTCGAGCTCAATCAGCTTAATCTCCGCCTCAACTTCAGCGACCCTTTTTTCTGCCTCGGTACGGTTATCCTGTGCCAAACCATCAGCGGTAACCTGAGTACGTTGTGCGTTTCTCGCATCATCAGTATCTTTCATAGAGCCAGCAACACCACCTGTCACACCACCTAACGCCGCCCCTTTTACTGCTAGGCTTGCGTCTCCAGTTAGGGCGCCCGCCGTCGCACCGAGTAAAGCTCCACCCACAGCACCACGGTTACGTGCTGCGTTTTCATTGTCGTTATCCATTGCTGGTGATGCACAACCAGATAGAGTCACAATCAGTGCCGCTAACAGGAAAGGTTTAGTGAATGTCATTGGAGCCTCGCTTAGGTCTTCGTTGGGAGTGAAACCATAATAAACAGAAGGCCATATGAGATAAATAAAGGCGGGTTTAGTTAAAGCATTACGTTTGACTATGCTTCTCTAACCAAATATAAATTGGGGGAGTTTGCCCCCTTCCATAAGCACTCAGGTGCGCAGATAGTTCACTGGTTATTGCATTTGTACTGACTAATTGAATAGGTCATTGACTATTTAAATGAGTCATGGTCGTTCAAGCCGTCTGACGAGTGACCTCGAGGTATTTATTGATATCAACAAAATCGATTTGCTCTGGATTCAAATATTCTTCGGCATACCGAATATGGATGCCACTTGTTAAGAACAATCGAAACAGCTCGATATCGACATGCTCGTCCAAGGCCATCTTGTACAAAATATCAACGGCAACGCTGATAGATTTAGCTTTCTTATAAGGCCTGTCTGCAGCGGTGAGTGCTTCAAAAATATCGGAGATTACCAAAATACGCTCAGGAATCGACAGTTCTTCGGCTGTCAATTTACGCGGGTAGCCTGTCCCTTTTAGGGTTTCGTGATGCGTTGAAGCATAACGAGGCACACGGCTGAGCTCTTTCGGGAATGGAAGATTCTCGAGCATTTTAATGGTACTGACCATATGCTCATTTATCTTGAACCTGTCTTCAGCGGTTAACGTACCACGCGCGATGCTCAAGTTATAAACTTCACCCAAATTGTATAAGTGTTCAGGCACGTCCATTTTAATATTATGTCTTGGATCAAACTCTAGCGGCCGATCTCTTTTCACAATATGTTCAGGTTTATCACTTAAGAGTTGCTCTGTGGCGGGCAAGTTTGTTTTGGAAACCGTCTTCAACGCCTCTATCGGTGACAGACCTAGCTGATCATCAAAATTACGGGTCCAAGTCGTTTCGGCAATCGACCGAATACGCGCAACTTTATCGTCACTCATAAATTCACCGCCGACGTTTGATTCTGCGATAAACGCAAAATCATCTTGCAGCTGCCGCTTAGTTGCGGTGAGTTCATCGGTGATCTGCTGCGCGGACAAATGCCCTTCAAGTTGCTTTCTCAATGCGGCAATTTCGGCATCACGCCACAGTACCTCAAATCGTGTTCTCACTTCGTGAATTCGGTTGTAGCTCGCCTCAAGTTTCGTTCCTTTGTCAACGATGTGCTCAGGCGTGGTGATCTTGCCACAATCATGTAACCAAGCCGCAATTCTAAACTCACGACGCTCGTTATCATTTTCGAATTTAAAATCTTTAAACTGTTCAGATTGCGATTGCTCAGCGGCCTCTGCCAACATCAAACCAAGCATAGGTACACGGTTACAATGTCCCGCTGTATAAGGCGATTTATCATCAATAGCCTGAGCGATAAGCTTAATAAAGGACTCGACAAACGCTTCTTGGGCTTGCTCGTGTTGCTTGAGTTCATTCGCCATGGTTTCTACTGCAACCGATAACTCCCATACTTCTTTTATTCGTGTATCGACAACATGGACTCCATCATAATCACGTTGTTTGATTTTTTGCGTCTCTTCCTTGAGCTGACGAATAGGATGAACGATAGGTGCGCCAAAAACCCAGGCAATCGGCAAGGTCAAGCTCATCAATAACACGGTCACACCAATTGAGGTGGCGACACGCTCATTAACGATGCTAAAAATTTCCGCCTCGGGAATTAATACCGCAAAATATTCAGAATAGTGACCGCCCGTATCAATTTTCTTCAAATAAAGGTGTTTATACTCACCATTAAGCGTGATTCTAACCATCTCACCAGCTGCGGTTGCGGTGTCAATCCCGTCATACAGCTGCATGTAAGGAACCGTATCGCCAGAGCTGGGGGCCTGCTGCTGAAACCACTTTTTTGATAATATAGCTTTTTGCTCATCAGTTAGTGCATTTATGGTTTGATTAATAAGCGGCAATAGCTGCTGATGTTTGTGCTGCAACACAATATGGAATTGATTTGGGTAGCGAGCTTTCAGATCCAGCAAGACTTCATTGACTTTCAGTCTTTCGTAGAAGAACTGCTCCAAAGAAAATTCAAGCACAGGTTTAACATCAAGTACTGCAAATGTTTGTCCGCGCTCAACTGCATCAAACGCTGACTCCATATTGGAAAATTCAACAAGTTCAATATTTGGGAAGTCTTTTCTCACCTGGTCAACTATCGACCAACCCGATAAAATCGCGACCTTCTTACCATTCAGTTCCGCATAATTTACGACGGTTGGTACGCTATCTCGAGTGACAACAGAGAATGGTAATTCGTAGATAGCATCAGTGTATAAACCTTTTACACCGTTACTTGAGTAATTCTGAATAGAGTGCAGGCCATCAATACTTCCCTCATGAAATTTGTCTTTGAGCTCTACCCACGAAAAGCCATTCACAAACTCGAACCTGATTCCGCTGATTTCGCTGATCGTTTTGATAAGATCAATCGCGTAACCTTTAGGTTCCCCAGATACCGAAAAGTCCATCGGCCCCCAATCAATTTGATTGGAGAACAATAATGGAGCAGCTTTGTCTATTATGGCTTGTTGATCAGCATACCAATTCATCTTACTGGTCTTAGGCAGACCAAGTGTCATTCCAGTATCTTGATTAGAAGCAATAACCTTACCTGATTTGGAGTAGATAAAAGACTCAACCCGACTGTCCTCATCCAAATCTAATGCGCTTGCAGAGAGTTTACTCGCCAAAGAAGACAGCACGATATCAATGCCTATCACATGCTGTGTGTCACTGTTTGCTTTTGACCTAAAGGCCAAAGAATACGTTTGACCGGTTATCTGTAGATGATGAAAAAGGTAGGGCTGCGTTTTCTCAACGGTCTCGGTATTGGCCGAAACATACCAAGGCCTAGTCGTAGGCAAGAAGTTGCTAGGCTCGTCCTTTGAGTCTCTTAAATTAAACTCAAGGTCATAGTATTGAGTTGTGCGTATACGGCCAGCTTGTGTGTTGTCTATCTCAATCACAACCCAGCGGTCTGAACGATCAGCACCAAGTTTTTCTCTGACAAAAGGCGAAGATTCTAGATTAATTATTTGAAAAAAATGTTCGTTTGAAGAACCTATATAAATACTGTAGAACTGCGGGTTGTCTTTTACCGCTTCAGACAAAATATCCCTAGCCTCTTCCCTTGATATCTGGTGATCAATTGAGCGATGTACAGATGAGAGCAAATGCGCTGTATTTATCGCATCTGAATCGATTTTACCGATATAGTCGCTGAGATCCTGAGACACCATGGTCAGCTTGGACAAGGTATGCTCAGTCGCCATTTTTTTACTGAAATAATATTGAAGTGACACCGCCACAACGGCAGTAAGCACCGTTGCAAGTAAAAACATGCCTCCGACGGTAAACCGTAATGAGAACTTTTTGTTTTTCATTCTTCTATCCTTGAATAGCCACCAATGCAAAATGTCACTTGCTAGCAATCTTTATATTATTATTACGTAATCGCACCTCTAGCAATACATGATTCTATATACAAATACGCTCTACCTCTCATTTATTGTAAATACAAATCAGGTTGCACATACTATCAAATGAATAACAATTGTTTTCATAAAATGGAAACACCTCACGCCTTTGTTGTAGAGGTTAGTATATCCTTTACTTTATGCTACAAACACATACAACCCATTAACATTAAGTCAGTTCGTTAGTATCGGCATATTCTTATGCCAGAAGATCATCGAGCACTATTAGGCGAGCCTATGACAGATAATTTTTCCCCTTCTGCTAGTGCCATTTTGGCAAAGGACTCTAAGAGTAATGAGCATGCTGTCAGTGAGTTCACCATTTCTGAACAGCTCTCTCAGCCCTTTAAGATTGAACTTACACTCATCTCAAAAAGCTTTGTAATCGATGAGCAACTTGGCCAAAAACTGTCAATTTCCCGCTTTATCAATGACACCGACAACTTAACCTTGACCCGAGTATTTAGCGGCATTGTCACGCAGGTTCAGCAGTTAGGTATGGATAGCAATCTTCAACACACGAGTTACCGCGTCACGCTGAGGCCCTGGTTTTGGTTATTGAAACACACTCATTCCTTTCGCGTGTACCAAAACCTGTCGACCAAAGACATCGTTTCAGACATTTTTAGCCAAGCTGGCTTTAGTGGCTCGTATAAAACTGGAACCATGCCGTCGTCGAAACGAGCATACTGTGTCCAGTACAATGAAAGTGATTTTGACTTTGTGACCCGGCTACTCGCAGAAGAAGGCGTGCACTACTTTTTCCAACATAGTGATTCAGACCACTTAATGATGCTTCAAGATGCAAAGAGCCCTTTTGATAAATCAGAGAGCAGTAAGCTCGACATGATTGAAGTTCCTTCTGGCAGCAATCCATTGCTGGATAAGTGGATGCCACAAGGGCAATTTCACGGTGCCAGCATTGAGCTAACCAGTTATGATTACTCCCAAAGTAAACTGATCAGCAGCAAAGAGAAAAAATCCAGTCACAACATCGCTAATAACACTAAGTTAGCTCGTCGTTTTTACCCCAATTTGGGAATCACAGGGGGTATGGAAGATCTCGCTAGTAACTTAGTCAAAAGACGTATTGAACAGCTAGAGCAGGAATTTAAAACCGTAGCCGCTGAAGCCAAACACGACTCATTTGAACTGGGAACGTGGTTTTCTCTCTCATCGCATCTTGATAAATCTCAACTTGGGGATTACTTGGTAACTGGACTCAACATCCGCTACAGCAATGACAACCAGTGCGAAACACAACTTACCTTAATCGACACTTCAATACCTCATAACCCAACGCCTAGAGACAAAGTCAAAATACACGGTTTGCAAAGTGCGGTTGTTGCTGGAAGCACTACGGGTGAAATCAATCAGGATGACCAAGGCAGAGTTCGCATTCAATTTCATTGGGATACAGAATCCTCTGGTGATAAAACAAGCTGCTACGTGCGTGTGGCTCAAATGATGGCGGGCAGTGGTTATGGCGCACAGTTTATTCCAAGGGTAGGACAAGAAGTGCTGGTTAGCTTCATTGATGGCGATCCAGACCAACCAATTATTACCGGTAGTGTTTATAACAGTAAGAATCCCCCACCCTACAAGAAAGCAAATACCACTAAAACAGGTATTAGCACTAAGTTAACTGGTTTAGCAAATGAGCTCTATTTCGATGATAAGAAAGATAATGAGTTGCTATACATGCACGCGACCAAAGATTTCACCAAGGAAATTGAGAACAACCTAACCGAAACCATCAAGGGTGAGTTCATTCAGAAAACCACCAAACAAGTGACCGTATCAACGGAAGAAAACTACTCCCTTAGCTCAGACAAAGCGATCAGTGAAAGAGGTAAATCCATATCACTTGAGGCCGATGACAAAATAGAGCTGGCGGTTGGGTCTAGCAAGATCACCCTGTCTTCATCTTCAATCAGCATCGAGGCGAGTAACATTGATATCAAAGCAAGTAGCGCGCTCAATCTTGAAGGCATGAACGTGACCAGCAAGGCAACTTCCGCCAACAAGATCTCCGGTGTGACCACCGCTCTCGAAGCAACAAGCTCCAACAGCATTAAAGGGCTCAGTGTCGCGATTAAAGCCGATACCACCCTCTCAGCTGAAGGTTCATTAAGTGCTGAGTTTAAATCCGGCCTAAAAGGCACTTTCGATGGTGGCGTGATGGGTGAGCTAAAGGGTGCAATTGTCAAAGTGAATTAAGCCGTCGCTCTATAAGCTTATCGGCAACTTATAGTCAATCGCACTTATTGTCCTGTGCGATTGGCTATAGTCTTGTGCTATTGCCGCTACTGTCCATGCCTAGCGCGATTAAAGACGCTTGGCATTGCTAAAAAATGCGGTGCTCAAAGGACGATAACCAAACATTCAGGTAGAACAAACGCATGTATAAAAAGATTCCTTACCAGACAGGCAAACAACTGCTCGACCGGTTCTCTAGCTCAGAAGAAGCTCAGGTGCTGATTGATGAAGCGCTCAATATTGACGACTCAATAGACGCTTTATTGGCAAATGAACTCTATTTCGACTTAGTCCAACTTCTCGCGCACGGGTTGCCTGTTCGAGAAGCCATTTGGTGGTGTGCTCATACACTCGATGCAAGAAACGATGTGTGGTCGACAATGCAGAAGCAGTGCATCTCAACTGCGAAGGCGTGGGTTCAATCGCCATCAGAAGAGCAAAGGCGTAAGAGTGAGCTCTTTTCCAACAAACTCAACTTGAATTGTGGGCCATCTTGGTTGGCTCAAGCTGTATTTTGGAACGGGTCTGGCAGTATTGTTGCTCCAGATTTGCCAAATGTTCTCCCTGACCCATTTTTATATTCTAAGGCCGTCGCAGGCGCGATAAACCACTCCGCTGCACTGCCCAATTGGGATAAAACCAACGAGTATTACCAGAAATCCATCGGCATAGCGCTCGAGCTTGCCGCAGGCAGTAAGGCTTAGGAGTTTCCAATGACGTTAGCCGCGCGATTAACAGACATGCATGTTTGCCCGATGCAGACACCCGCCGTGCCACCTATCCCACATGTTGGTGGTCCAATCAGCGGCCCCGGGGTGCCAACCGTTTTAATTGGCAATATGCCAGCGGCGACACTTGGAGATATGTGTGTTTGTGTCGGGACTCCAGATAGCATAATCAAAGGCAGTGCGACGGTGCTGATCATGAACAAGCCAGCTGCACGTATGGGAGACACCACTAGCCATGGAGGTACGATCGTTCTGGGCATGCCAACAGTAATGATTGGCGGGTAAATACCTTACATTTCATAAGGTTTCATCGTAATCGTGACATCGGTCCACATAATTAGATGAAGTTCAAAGTTTTAAGTAAATATCTATTTTGCATGAGACTTTTTATGAAAAAGCTCTAGAATTGATAAATGTTAACAAGTGTTTGCAAACATAAGGAATGCGCATCAAGCACAAGCTTTAGTATTGGGATGGCAAATGGATTTTTTACAGGACGTATATGACAGAAATCGCTCACCTACTCGTTCCAATCTCGGATGAAGCGCCTTCAGGCTCTTATTTGAAGTTAGATCGAAGTGCTTATAGAAGTTTGAGGAACGTTTACAATAGCGCTCAGTCCTCATTTCGTCAGTTAGTAGAAACGCCGGATGCCTCTTCTGATCCCGAGACCGTTGACGCCAACAGTGAAAACTGGGCTGAATTGAGAAGGGTGTCTGAAGAGACACTTATCGCTCAATCTAAAGATCTAGAGATATTAGGTTGGTACATCACTAGCCAACTTTTCACTTCACAGCCCTTTGAAAACCTTGCAACAGCGCTCCCTACTTTGAACCAATTCGTAGAGCAATTTTGGGATACGCTTAATCCAATGCCGCCAGAAGCCAAAATCAAAGCGACCGATGATGCAGAGAAAGCCAAGGAAATCACTGAATTTAGAACGAAACCGCTACTTCAACTCGTTGGTGAGTCTGTGGATTCAAGCTCTTTTTACATCCCTTTCCAAATGATAGAGTTTTGTGGCCAGATAACATTTGGCGATTACCTCACCGCTGAGCGAAAAGGAAACGTCGCAGAGTTAAAAGAATCAGCCTTAAGCTCATTTGATCACAGCGTTTCAGAGATACTCTTTCAACTCGCCGCTATTTTCAGTGAGCTAGAACTTGCTGAAAAAAACCTGGCTGAAAAATGTCAAGTCGTCGGCGCATCAGTGATCAGTTTTAACTTCATCAAAACCAATGTACGTGACTTAATTCAAGCGATACATTTCCTCGTCGGTGAAAAGTTTGCCCCTTGGCCTTTGGATAACGCCCTGCATGTGATTCCAAGTTCATCAACTGATACTAAAGAAAGTGATTCAACACACTCGGCACCAAAGCAAACAGATACAGATACAGATACAGATACAGATACAGCTACAACTCCCTCAAATTCAGCGCTAGAAACCAACCAAAAATTAGGGCAAGTGAGCGCTGAAAATCAAAATAGTGCGAGTGTCGCAAATGGTAATCAGGCTGATGGATTCAACGCCCCTGGATCTCAGTATCACTCCTCTCAAAATCATGCTGCTAACAATCATGCATCTAGCAATCATTCACTGAGCAAACACGCTCAAGCGATGGCTCACAACGTAACGAGTATTAACGGTTTCCTCAATCGTGATCATGCCTTTCAAGAAATTAGAAAAATCGCTGAATATTTTAAAGAAACGGAACCTCATAGCCCTATCGCCTTCTTACTGGAACGTTCAATTCGCTGGGGCTACATGAGCTTCCCAGAGTTACTCCAAGAAATGGTTGGCAATGAAAGTGTCATCGCCCAGATCAATCAAATGACCGGAATGGACAACCTCGACAAGACCGATTTGTCAGGCAAGTCCTCTGTTCCGGTAATGACTTCCGCTATCGAGAGCACTCCGTTAGCGACATCGACTATTGAAGAGCCAGCAGTCACATTGCCAGTTCTTGATAGTTCAAATAGTACGACAAATACAAACCAAACATCTGAATCAACTTCCAACTCATCATCGAGCAGCCTGCAAGATTTTGAGTGGTAAAGCACATTAATGCGCGAGCAAGGAGAAAGTAATGGCTTCTATTTTTATGAGAATTGACGGTACGACACCCAAAGGGGCAGCAACGGTAGAGAAAATCGGGGGTAAAGATGGATTCTTTGCGCTTGATAGCGTCTCTTGGAGTGCTGTACGCGGTGTGGGTATTGATGTTGGTAATGCAAACAATGCAGACCAAGGGATGGTTGCGCTTGGTGAGGTCAACATGACTCGTGGTTGTGATGGTGCGACCCCCCATTTAACTACCTTTTTATATGCGCCGGGGCCAGAAGGTCGCACTGTCGAAATCGTTATGACGAAACCAAACCGTGAAGGTTCTGGTGCGGATCCATACCTCATTCTAACGCTGAAAATGGCTCGTATGTCTAGCTACAACATGTCCGGAACAGACGGCTCACTGCCAAGTGAATCTTTCAGCCTAACCTACACAGAGATTTCGAAGGCTTACTACATTGAAGCCGACGGCGGTAAGATCGAGAAAGGTCCTGAGGTTGGCTTCGATGCAACCACCGCTAAAGTCACTTCGACGGCTAAGTAATTAAACAAGGAGAGTTACCGTGGCACTGAATTCCCAACATAAACGCGTAAGTAAGAACCGCGTAAGTATTACCTATGACGTTGAGACTAATGGCGCTGTAGAAACCAAAGAGCTCCCTTTTGTTGTTGGGGTGATTGGTGACTACTCAGGCCATAAACAAGACAAAGAAGAAGTCGAAGATCGTACCTTCTACAACGTGGATAAAGACAACTTTGATACCGTTATGAAGCGAGTTGGTCCTGAATTATCGCTAAAAGTAGACAATGTACTTGCTGGTGATGACAGTCAATTTGCTGCAAGCCTTAAGTTCAACTCAATGAAGGATTTTGAACCTGAAGCAATTATCGAGCAGGTTGAACCGCTTAAAAAACTGGTCGAAACCCGCAATCAATTGAAGGTGCTTCTTTCCAAAGCCGATCGTTCTCGCGACCTAGAGAAGCTACTTAAAGAAGTGCTACAAAGTGCAGATACGATTAATGCTCTTTCCGATGAGCTTGGTATTAAAGAAGAAGGAGCTGAGTAATGAATACTGAAACTGACAATCAAGCGCTAGCGGAGGCGGCGGAAGGCTCACTGAGCTTCCTAGACCGTGCGATTGAAGCAACCACTCAAACCCCTGCAGACACCACTAAAGAACTGTTTTCGGTACTGACAGAGCAAGCACTGTCTGGCACTGTGACTTGGGATAAAAACGTTACAAAAACCATTGAGAACGCAATCTCTGAGATCGACAAAAAACTGTCTCAGCAGTTATCTGAAGTAATGCAGCAAAAAGAGTTACAAAAGCTTGAAGGCTCTTGGCGTGGTCTACAAAAACTGGTTAAAGAGAGCGAACTTGGCCGTGATCTAAAGATCAAAATGGTCGATTACACTCAAGAAGAACTGCTTGATCAGTTTGAAGATGCGCCAGCGATTGACCGCAGCCCATTATTTAATGCGGTTTACCAAGGTGAGTTTGGTACCGCAGGTGGTGAACCTTACGGAACATTCATTGGTGACTACGAATTTAGCGCGAAAGATGAAGATGTTGCTCTACTTCGCTACATGGGTGAAGTCGCCGCAGCGTGTCATGCACCGTTCGTTGCTGCTGCCAATGCAGAGATGTTTGAATTTAATGATTTCAAAACCTTCTCTGAAGGCAAACCTGTTGCTGCTGGTTTTGACTCCCCTGCTTACGCGGCATGGAATTCATTCCGTGAAAGTGATGATGCACGTTATGTAACCCTAACACTGCCTCGTACTCTGGCTCGCCTACCTTATGGTGATAAAGGTTTGAGTACTGATGTCTTCGCTTATGAAGAGTTGGGGACTGACATGGATGGCAATCCTAAACCCACCAGCAATGACCAGTTAGTCTGGTCAAATGCCGCTTATGATTTGGGTCTTAAAATGACTCAAGCCTACACGGCTTCAGGATGGTGTACTTCGATTCGTGGGCTGGATAACGGCGGTAAGGTTGAAAACCTGCCTAACCTAACCTTTAAGTCCGAAGCGGGCGATCTACTTCAGCAATGTCCGACAGAAGTTAACCTAACAGATGAGCGTGAGAAAGAGCTTTCAGACCTTGGTTTCCTTCCACTAGTTCACTACAAAAGCTCTAATTACGCGGTATTCATCGGCGGTCAAACGACGCAGAAACCTAAGACCTTCACTGACCCTGATGCGACGGCAAACGCAGCCATTTCAGCTCGCCTGCCTTACATCATGGCAAGTAGCCGTATCGCCCATTACCTGAAAGTTATGGGACGAGACAAACTAGGCTCAAACCTTGAAGCGCCGGACATTAAACGCGAGCTGCAACTGTGGATCGACCAATACACCAACGGTGGTGCGATCGGTAACGAGCAACGTGCGAAAACCCCACTTTGTGAATCTCGCATCGAGGTGGTTGAGCAACCTGGTAAGCCAGGTGCATACTCAGCTGTCGCTCATTTAAGACCTTGGTTACAACTTGAAGAACTGACAACTTCAGTTCGAATGGTTGCGAAGATTCCAGGCTAATAGGGATTTGGCCGGAGCAATCCGGCCAAAAATTTTGTATGAAGTTAAATACAGAATGGCAAAACAAATTCAATCAATTAGATGACACAGATAATACCTTTATCAAAGAGGCTTTATCTCTGTTATCTGAGCTAGACAAACACTCCTTAAGCTCTAAATCCTCACTAATTTCATTGATATCAACACTGATATCAACAATCGATACTGAACTCAGTTTGCAGCTTGATGAAATCTTGCATGAACCTGAGTTTCAAAAGCTAGAACGCAACTGGTTAAGCCTTCAACAACTCGTCTCTCTACCCGTCAGCTATCAAAGAGCTCATGTAAAATTGCTCGATATGAATTGGGCGGAGATATCCAGTGACGTCAACCAAGCTTATTCAACCAAATCCAGTGACTTGTATAACAAGATTGGTAATAACGAGCTCAATACCTTAGGTGGTCACCCGTTTGGTTGCATCGCGTTTAGTCACCCTATCTCGATGGACATCGATTTTGATGCTGATTACGACGATCTATTTACCGTAGAACTGTTAGGGAAATTAGGCGAAGCAACACTCTGCCCTATGCTCTTTTCCCCAGTCTCGACCTTCTTTGGTGAAAGCGGCGCTGATTGGCTATCAGACATTGAACGTATCAATAAAATACTTTCTGGCCCCGATTTTAAAGCGTGGCAGGATTTACGCAGCAAACCGAGCTCTCGCTTTATCGGCATGGCACTTCCTCAAGTGCGCCTTCGTGATGCCTACAAGAACCGACGAGCTGGCTTTATTTATAACGAGCAAGGTAAAGGTGCTTGGGGTTTAGCTAATATGGTACTGGCCACCACTATCATGCGCGAGTTTCACCGCGTTAACTGGTTTGGTTTTTTGAAATCCCGTTGGAACGATAAGCTTCAAGGCGCCGTCATCAACCTCCCTGCGAACCACTATTTCGATAGCCACCTACAAAAGCCAGTCACCGACATTAGCTTGTTCGGACAACTGTCGAATTTCTACGCGCAGAGCGGCTTTATCCCATTAGCGAAAAGCCCTTTAACCGACAAGTTCTACTTCAATGGCAATAACTCGATTTGGCAGTATGGACAAAGCGACAATGACAAAGTGCTTACCCAAATTCAAACCACACTGATGTCTTGCCGAATCGCTCACTACTTAAAAGTTCAGGTCAGAGAGATGATCGGCAGCTTCAACAATGCCACAGAGTGTGAGTTGTTTTTGACGCACTGGATTGAAAAATTCTCAAGCAACGTGTCGTTTGCCAATGAAGAAACATTATCTAAATACCCATTAAGCTTCGCTAAAGTGAGTGTCACAGAGTCTAGCGCTCAAGCTGGCAGCTTTGCTTGTACTCTGCGCATCGTTCCTCAATACCAGTTTGATTACTTCAGTGGTGAAGTGGTCTTAACCACCGACCTGAATGAGGTGGCGTAATGAGCTTTTGGACAACCTTTATTAGCGATTCAAAACCTTATCAGGATGCCGAGATTGAAGACATCAAGTTCCATCTCACCAAGCTGTTAGAGGCTGAGGCGTCATTGACAGATATCGATAACAGATTGATTGAAGTAAATCGTTCTAACTTGAAATTTGGTATCGAAGATATTCAGTTACTAAGCGCAACCTTAGAAAAAACACAGCTTACTTTGCGCATAGAAAACTGGATCAAGAGTTTTGAACCTCGATTACATGATATTTCCGTTGAACTCGGGGAGCGTAAAGAAGGCGACAACTCACTATCGTTCAACATTATTGCCAAGGTAAAAACCAGCCATGGCGAACAAGACTTGATCTTCGATTCAAAAATCGCATTGAGCGACTTAACGACCTCTTTAGAAGAAGATAACTATGACTGAACCTATTATGCGTTACTTCGAGCAAGAACTGGCCTTTGTGCGCCGTTCATTGGGGCAGTTTGGTCAAGAATATCCAACGCACGCTGAAAAACTCAATATTCATCAAGGTAAGATCGAAGACCCAAGTATGGCTCGCCTTTTAGATGGCGTAGCACTTTTGAATGCAAAAGTAGAAAAGAAACTCTCTGAGCAACTACCTGAGGTGATTGAAGGCATTTTAAGTGTCCTCTACCCTTCTTACATTCAAACCGTGCCGAGCGTTGCCTATCTGGAGTTGCTTGCCGAAGATGGTCCGATTGAGTCGAGCACCTTACCAAAAGGTTCGCTGTTTTCGAGCACCAACACCAAAAACGAATGTCTGTTTAGAACCGTTGATGAGCTCAAAATAGCCCCGTTTAATTTAGCTAACATCAAGGCTTTAAGCGCACCGTTTAGCTTTAACAGACCGAAATCTGCCAATCAAAGCTCTGCTGTTGTTCAAATCTCTTTGAGTACTGGCGATCCTGAAGTGCATTTCAGCCATTTGGAGTTGAACGATCTCGACTTCTTCGTCAAAGGCTTTGAGAACAATGCAGATTCGTTAGTCGAACTTCTTCTCAACAATACCTTATCGATTTCAATTTCAGACAGTGACTGCGCTCGACACGTCACTGTCGATAGCCACCAGCTTAAGAACCGAATCAGTGACCTAGAGTTCAAATTTTTGCCTGAACACGGTAATCAACTTACAGGTTACCAACTGATCAACGAGTTCTTCTTTTTCAAAGAGAAACGACAGTTCTTCAGACTTAAGAACTTTGCCGAATACGCGAGCCAATTTGACGAATCTGAAATCGTCATCAATTTGTTCATGTCCTCATTACCATCTGAGTTTATCCGTCTGTTCAACAAAGATGTTTTCAAACTGAACGTGATGCCCGCAATTAACTTGTTCGAACAAACAGGCGAGCCGATCCCATACGATCACAGGACCCTGTCTGTTCCAGTCAATGCCGACGCACACAGCGACAACAATATCGAAATCATTGAAATTCAGAATGTTTATGAAATTACGCCCAATGGCGAGATACCTTTAGTCCCTCTTTTTAAAGAGAAATATTCCCACAATCAACAATACGACTACTGGCAAAGTAAACATAATCACTTCGGTGAAATGAGCATCGCAATCTCGTTATCGGAAACGCCCAATACTGAATTTAGTAAGCTGCTCGGCACCAACTTACTATGCACTAACGGTAAACAGGCTTGTGGCGTAAGCGGTACGTTAGAATGCCTAGAAAGCATCGACTTACCAGGTGATTTTTCACCTATTTATCCACCTTCAGCGCCCATTACCAAAGAAGTTGACCAAAACATCCATTGGGAATTTATTAGTTTGTTGAACACCAACTTTTCGTCTTTGGTGCAATCGAGCACCCCTGTTGCCGACCTCAAACACATGTTGAGTTTGTGCAGCCGAGAACAGGTATCAAGCGCTGAAATTCAGATGATTCACTCGATCACATTTAACTCCCAAGTATCGGCTATTCGTGTGTTGGGCAAAAACGTGTTCTCTCCCGGTACTGAGATTGAATTGACGCTTGATGCCACATCACCCTACCTGGCATTTGCAGATGTGTTGAACCGTTTCTTCCAGCAGTTTTGTAGCTTTGACCGATACATCCAACTCAAGATCCGTATTTACGGACGAGATGGTATCGTCAAAAAGTACCCAAAAATTCACGGTAGTCAATTGTGCCTATAACGCAGCGAATATCGGTAGCGCCGTCAACTATAGATAGCCCAAGCGATAGTCATAGGGAGATGATATGAAGCACTTCATCGAAGATTTAGCGACTCAGCCTGAGAAATACGACTTCTCACAGGCGATGAGATTGTTGGAGCAACTTCAGTCTCAGAGTATCACGCCGTTACAGATTCAATTGAAGTCTGAGGCAATGCCAACGGGCAATCCTCAGGAGATTCAATATTTTTCGTTAAAGGGAAATAAAGCCAAGCTCAGACTGGCGAAACAAGCGCTCTCTGGCGTTAAAGGCGTGATACCGAATTATATTTACGAAGAACTGTTAGCGGCGATATACAACGAAGATCACTCTCTTCAAGATTTTCTGGACGTGTTCAATCAAAGACATTTCGAAATTACCTATCGAACCAATGCACGACGATGGCTGCTCGTTGAAAGCGAACAAAATCCAAAGAAAACAACATTATTGAATCACTTTGCTGCGCTAGGGAAAGAACATAAAGAGTACCTGCAATACTCGCTTCTTTTGAGCCAACAAAGTCGCAGCCTAACCACATTGAAAAAGGTCTTAAATGACTTTTTCCCATATTCGACTGAGGTTGAATGTAAAGCCTTTGAACGACGCCTTCTACCTTCAGATTCATTGACTCGAATCGGTACTAATCGCGACTTCAACAGTCGTCTAGGCCAAGGTTTTTTAGTTGGGAAAACCTGCCTCGCCCATTTCAACAATTTGAGTATTTTTGTTATCCCAAAAAACAGAAATGAGTTTCTCGAGATTCAGCAAGATGACCAGTTTGCTAAAGCGGTGTTGTCTTTGACGCAGCATTACTTAAAAGACAGCACGCCCGTTGCCATTTACCTGAACGTTAAGCGTTCATATTTAACCAGACCCCGTTTATCAAGCAATGTTTCACTTGCTGCTCGTTTAGGTGAGATTGACTACCTAGCTCCTGAGCGTAACCCCAATGAAACCGTAAAGATTTTGCTTTTGTAGTTCGTAATACGGAATGTATAGATTATAGAGATACAAGGAATTGACTATGACACAAGTAACTCTCACTAACTTAGTAGGAAAGCTATCTCCCGAGCTTAAGCAAGCGCTGGAAGCGTCTGCGGGCGCGGCGATGAACCAAGGTGTTGGAGCGATAGAAACAGAACACTGGATTCTTCAACTCATCTCCCAGAAAGATCCAAAGATCATGGCATTGTGCGAGTCTCAAAAGCTTTCATTAGACGCGCTAGTAAATGAACTGACAAAGAAAATATCCATGTTGCCGAAAGGCAACGAAGGTCAGCCAACATTAAGCCACAGCTTAACAGAGTTAATTAAAGATGCTTGGATGATCGCTTCCGTCAACTACGGCCACGGTGAGATAGTCAGCTTGCACCTTATTCAAGCTTTGATGCAACAGAATGTGCTCGGTGTGAGCACACTCCAACTTGAAGCATTGAGTAGCGTGTCACTAGAGTCACTGCAAGGGCTGATCAAGAAGACCCCGATTGCACGCAACACAGCCTCGCCTTCTGCTAACGGTTCCGTTGATACCACACCTGCGGGTAACGATGCATTAAGCAAATATACCGTTAACCTGACTCAGCAAGCGATTGACGGCAACATTGACCCGATTTCAGGTCGTAATGCCGAAGTCAGAAAAGCGATTGATATCCTGTGTCGTAAACGCCAAAACAACCCGATTATGGTCGGTGAACCTGGTGTAGGTAAAACTGCGGTTGTCGAAGGGTTAGCACTAAGAATCGCAGCAGACGAAGTACCAAGCGCACTGCAAGGCGTACAAATCCACTCTCTCGATCTTGGGCTACTTCAAGCGGGTGCGAGCGTTAAGGGCGAGTTTGAAAACCGCCTGAAAGATGTCATCAACGAAGTGAAAAGCTCTGAAGTGCCGATCATTGTGTTCATCGATGAAGCTCATACGCTTATTGGTGCTGGCGGTGCTGCAGGACAAAACGATGCAGCCAACCTTCTAAAACCAGCTCTGGCACGTGGTGAGTTCAAAACCATTGCCGCGACAACGTGGGCCGAATACAAGAAGTACTTCGAAAAAGACCCAGCACTGACACGACGATTCCAAGTTGTAACCATTGAAGAGCCAAACGCCGAGGATGCAATGCAAATGTTGCGTGGCGTAGCCGCTTCACTGCAAGCTCACCATGGTGCATTTATCGCTGAATCCGCGATTGAAGCCGCGGTTAACTTGTCGATCCGTTACCTGCCTAGTCGTCAATTACCCGATAAAGCCATTAGCCTACTTGATACCGCCAGTGCCCGAATCGCACTGACACAAGGTGCGAAGCCAGAAATTTTAGAAACGCTAGAGCAAACGATTCGCTATCAAGAAAACGAGAAATCAGCGTTAGAAAAAGAAGATGCACTGTTTTCGAATAGTGCTGAATTGATCAAAGAGCTGACAAAGTCGATTGACGAAAACCAACAAGCATTGGCTGCGTATTACATTCGCTGGGAAAAAGAGATGGCATTAGTCGAGCAAATCAAGGCCGTGCAACAACAAATCACAACTCAGCAAGCGCAAGATGCAGTCGATGCCACCAAGCAGAAGCAACTTGATACTCTGCGAACAGAATTAGCAGACTTGCAAGGTGAAGAGCCTTTGGTTTATGCCATGGTTGACGACAACACCATCGCCCAAGTCATTGCCAATTGGACTGGCATCCCTGTTGGTAACATGATGAGTGATGAAATCACCAAGCTGCTGACCTTGGAAGAGGAGCTCAATACCCGAGTCATTGGCCAAGATGTTGCGAAGAACGAGCTCGCAAAAGCGATTCGCATATCTAGAGCAGGTTTAACCGATAATCGTAAACCTATTGGCGTATTCTTAATGTGTGGCCCAAGTGGCGTAGGGAAAACCGAAACCGCCATGGCACTAGCGGAGCAACTTTACGGAGGTAGCAACGACCTGACGGTGATCAACATGACCGAGTTTAAAGAAGAACATAAGATTTCGATGTTACTCGGCTCACCTGCCGGTTACGTTGGCTTTGGTGAAGGTGGTGTGTTAACAGAAGCAATCCGACGTAACCCTTACTCAGTGCTTCTATTGGATGAGATGGAGAAAGCACACCCTGGCGTACATGACTTGTTCTACCAAATTTTCGATAAAGGTCATATCAAAGACAGTGAAGGCCGCACCGTCGATTTCAAGAACACTATCATCATTATGACGTCAAACGCCGCTGACCAAGCCATCTGTGATGTATGTGCAAAGACCACAGACCGTATCAACAACGACGAGCTACTTGAATCCATTCGTCCAGACCTGCAGCAATACTTTAAGCCTGCGTTCTTAGGTCGAACCACTATTGTTCCTTACTACCCGCTTAATGATGAAGAGCTAGCGAAGATCACTGAGATCTCTCTAAACCGAATCAAGAAGAAACTTGCGGAGCAATATCAGGCTTCATTCACTTGGGATGCAGATTTCATTCAGTTTGTTGTCGACCGTAATACCGACCCTACGACCGGTGGCCGTGCCGTTGAGCAAATCATTAACCGTTCATTGATGCCGAGATTGGCTGAAGAATGTATTGGTCGACTTAGCCGTAGCGAACCAATTACTCAAGTGACTGTTAGCGCGACGAACAACAGTGCCGACTTCGATTTATCTATTAAGTAGGTCTTAACCAATGAACAGCAAAGCCAGCCAAACCTTGACCAAGCCTTCATTACTCAACCTGTCTCTTCGGGTTAAATTGATGCTGGCCATCATGGCGGTTTTGCTGTTTTCCATCACCTTAAATGCAACACTAAACTATTTCAATTTTGAAAAAAGGCTGACTGAAACCTCCGATTCTATCTATGAGATTGTGTTGGAAGAAACACATAACGACATCAATCAAGCCATCAGTTTAGGCTTGCCGCTCTCGGCAATATCCAACATCCAAAGCATGTTGGAACGCCGCTTAAAAATCGTTGATGGTATTACTGCTTTGGTGGTCGTCTCAACGTCAGGTGAACGACTGTTTGGTACCGGAGAAGGAAATCAAGAAAGTGACCGTCAGCTATCGCTCGATATCACTAACTCCTTTGGTTTAGTTGAAGGCCAAGTAAAGCTCTACTATTCGACAACTCTGTTAGAGCAACAAAAAACCTTCTTGCTCAAACTTCAGTTTCTCTACTCGGCGATTTGGATACTGCTCTCTTGCTTATTTGCATTTGTCGCTTTGAAGTACTTATTAGAAGGCATTGTTGGCCGAGTAAAAGGCGCAACCGCGATATTTGAATCCGCCGCTGATTTGGATGAATTGCTTCCGACCATTACCCAAGCTCACAAAGCACTGCAATCTCCAAACTCACTGTCTAAGTTTGAAAAACTGAAAACCAAACACTTCCCAGTGTTTATCATCTCACTTGCTATCCTTCTAACGATCATTGCCAACCTAGGGGTTTCGTATCAATCTCTAGACAAATTTTCCCAACTCTACGAAGTGAAACTAGAACAGAAATCCAACCTAATTGGCGACTCATTAAATCAAATGATCAAAGGGTTGCTCGATAAAGGAGTTCCTGACAACAAGCTGCATGGCTTGGAAGAAGAATTTGCTTTCTTCGTTGATCATCATAGCGAAATTCTCTCGATTAACTTCGAAGGACAGTCTGGCACTTCTTATCGTTACCCAGCAGAACACGTTGAACATCCTTCAATTCGAGAATCGACATTTTCACTCAACAACAGCCATACGATTCAACTGAACGTCACTACCGACAACAACCTGATCATCAACCTGCTCAAAGAAAGTGTCATGGATATGATTACCGTGCTGGTTGCCTCTTGTCTTGTGGTGGCTGAAATCATTCTGTTTATGTGTAACTTCATGATTATTTCGCCATGGAACCAAGTAAAAAAAGTGTTCATGTTGGTGAATCGAGATATTGTGAATCATTTGGCGAAGATCTCGACCCGCGATGAAATTGGCAAATTGCTTAGCCTCACCAATCAAGCAATCACTAAGCTCAACCCAAGTCAGCCATCGCAAGATATCGACAAACAAGACTTTCGATTCATTCGCTTGCCGCTGTTTTTATTGGTGTTCTCAGAAGCGTCTTCGTTAGCGTTTTTTCCTAGATTTGTCTCTTCGCTGGAAAACACCACCGGCTGGATTCCTGAAAACCTTGTCACTAGCTTACCGATCTCCCTTTTCATGCTTTGTTGGGCTATCTCGCTGCCGTTTGCGGGTTATTGGTCAGACAAAGTAGGCAGAAGACACTCGCTAATGACAGGTGGACTCCTTACCTGTATCGGCTTAGTCGCGACGGCTTTTATTCAGTCTCTTGAACTGTTACTCGTCGCTCGCGCTTTTACTGCCGTTGGCTACGGCATCGTATTCATTTCAGCGCAAGGCTATGTATCCGATACGACTAACGACACTAATCGAACCAAGGGCATGGCAACGTTCTTGTCAGCCTTCTTCTCTGGTTCGTTATGTGGTGCTGCGATCGGTGGGATTCTTGCGGAGAAGTTGGGCTATTCAGAAACGTTTATGCTTGCGGGATTATTGGCAACACTCAGTGTGTTACTTGTTTATGTATTTTTCGAGAAATCAAACATCAGTAATTCAAGTAAGCCCGTTAAGCTAAAAGACTTTAAGTTGCTGTTGAGCAATAAATATTTTGCCTTGATCACGATATTCAGTGCGATACCAGCGAAGATCGTCCTCACAGGATTCCTTTACTACATCTGCCCTGTTTACCGGCTTTGTTGCGTAAATCGAGTGAACTAAATCAGAATCGTACGATCAGATCAGAGACATTCTCTTATTGACTCCG
>NZ_CANLBV010000043.1 GCF_947488985.1 uncultured Vibrio sp. | reverse complement strand
TTGTTGGCTAGCAAGCTTTTTGAAATCAATTGTATCGAGGCTGTCCATAGCGTCTTTTTTCACGAAGAAGTAACAGCTTCAATTAGATCATATTTTTACTTAGATTGGTATTAGTCCGTTAAATACTTTCCTTCTGCTACCTGCCAGAACGCTCGAATTAGAGGGTTATCTAACTGTGCTCGCTTGCAGCAAACACCCAACTCAAACGGTTTGATGGGTTCTATCTTTAAGCGTTCAACCTTATCTCTTACAGGGCTGTTATTAATCACAACATCTGGCGCAATACCCACCCCACAGCCTAGGGCGACCATACTTACTATCGCCTCATGGCCAGAAACTTGCGCGTATATGTTCGGCTTTATCTTCATTTTTTTAAACCAAGCGTTCGCACGTTCTCGTGCTGTGCCAGCTTCTGGGATAATGAAGGGTACTTCATTCCAATTTGGCTTATCAGATTGTAGTTGCTGGCTAAAGCTACTCACACCTGATGGAGTGATGACTGACAATGGTATTTCGCTAATGGTTTCGAAGTCTAATCTTGAAGGTAGAATATCTGGTTTCGCTGAAATCGCGATATCCGCTTCATCATTTAGGATTTTATCGATAGATTGAGCAGGATCACCCGTTGACAGTTTGAATTCAATATACGGATGAATCGCCCTGAATTCGGTTATGAGTTCAGGTAGATGGCTGTAGCTTGCTGTTACCGAGCAAAATATCCGAATTTCCCCTTTGAGCTCTTCCTCACCACCTTTCAAGTGAAGGTTGTATTGCTGCCACTCCCCAACAATGCTCAATGCCACAGGCAATAGGTGCTTCCCTGCAGGAGTGAGATCAACACTTCTATTATCTCTGATAAGCAAGGCTTGCCCTGTTTCTTCTTCAAGCTTTTGTACCTGACGACTCAGTGCTGAAGGACTGACATGCATAGCAGCAGCTGTTTTGCTGAAACTCTTGCTATCACATAAATGTATAAATAATTGTAGAGATTTTATGTTCATATCTGATGAGCGTTTCCATGTTGCATTTATTGCAATAACTACTTGTGAATATATCACTTTCAGCAACAGATAGTCTGATTTAGTATGAAGTCATTCGATAGAGAGATATCGACCTTATGGACTTATTTTAAAGGAGTGCCTTCAAATGGCTAACTATTTCAATACATTAAACCTTCGTGAACAGCTAGACCAACTAGGTCGTTGCCGCTTTATGGATCGTGAAGAATTCGCGACAGAAGCCCAGTATCTTGAAGGTAAAAAAATCGTAATTGTTGGTTGTGGTGCTCAAGGCCTAAACCAAGGTCTAAACATGCGTGATTCTGGTTTAGACGTATCTTACGCTCTACGCCAAGCAGCAATTGATGAAAAGCGTCAATCATTCAAAAACGCTGATGAAAACGGCTTTGTTGTGGGTAGCTACGAAACGCTAATCCCAGAAGCAGACCTAGTCATCAACCTTACTCCTGATAAGCAACACACCAACGTTGTTGAAACTGTAATGCCTCTAATGAAAGAAGGTGCTGCACTTGGTTACTCTCACGGCTTTAACGTTGTTGAAGAAGGCATGCAGTTACGTTCTGACCTTACGGTTGTAATGGTTGCTCCTAAGTGTCCTGGTTCTGAAGTGCGCGAAGAGTACAAGCGTGGCTTCGGTGTACCAACACTGATCGCTGTTCACCCAGAAAATGACCCTAAAGGTGAAGGTTGGGATATCGCTAAAGCTTGGGCTGCGGGTACTGGCGGTCACCGTGCAGGTTGCCTAGAGTCTTCTTTCGTAGCGGAAGTGAAATCTGACCTTATGGGTGAGCAAACTATCCTTTGTGGCATGCTACAAGCGGGTTCTATTGTATCTTACGAGAAGATGATTGCTGACGGTATTGAACCAGGCTATGCAGGTAAGCTTCTACAATACGGTTGGGAAACGATCACTGAAGCATTGAAGTTCGGTGGTGTCACTCACATGATGGATCGCCTATCTAACCCAGCTAAAGTAAAAGCGTTTGAGCTTTCTGAAGAGCTTAAAGACCTAATGCGTCCGCTTTACAACAAGCACATGGATGACATCATCTCTGGTCACTTCTCTAGCACTATGATGGCTGACTGGGCGAACGATGACGTGAATCTATTGGGCTGGCGTGAAGAGACTGGCGAAACGGCATTCGAAAACTACCCTGCTTCTAACGTAGAAATCTCAGAGCAAGAGTACTTTGACAACGGTATCCTAATGGTTGCTATGGTTCGCGCCGGTGTTGAACTAGCATTCGAAGCGATGACAGCATCAGGTATCATTGATGAGTCTGCTTACTACGAGTCGCTACATGAGCTTCCACTAATCGCAAACACCGTAGCTCGTAAGCGTCTTTACGAAATGAACGTTGTGATCTCTGATACTGCTGAATACGGTAACTACCTATTCGCTAATGTAGCAACTCCACTGCTACGTGAGAAGTTCATGCCTTCAGTAGCAACGGACGTCATCGGCCGTGGTCTAGGTGAAACATCTAACCAAGTTGATAACGCTAAGCTAATTGAAGTAAACGAAGCTATCCGTAACCACCCTGTAGAATACATTGGTGAAGAGCTACGTAGCTACATGAGCGACATGAAGCGTATCGCTGTTGGCGGTTAATCTTCCAGTTCATCACTGAATAAAAACAGCCCTGAACATTTGTTCGGGGCTTTTTTTATGCTTACAACTATTTTACCTGTGAAGGCGTGATAGATTGAGAAAAAAATAAAGGCTTACCCGAAGGTAAGCCTTTATTCGAACTTCAACTAATTGAAACGAATGACTATTTGTCTGAAAGCTTCGCTTCTAGTTCAGCCAGCTTTTGTTCCATTTCAGTGAGCTTTTGGCGAGTGCGAAGCAGTACCTGTGTTTGAACATCAAACTCTTCACGGCTCACAACGTCTAGTTTGTTGAGTTGGCCTTGGATAACTTGGCGAACTTTTTGGTCTACGTCTGAACCAAGCTCTTTTACTGGTTGAGGCATAGAATCGTGGATCTGCTTAGCAATCTGCTCTAGTTTTTTTGGATCAAACATATCATTTAAAACTCCTGAATATTTATCACTATTCTATTTAATCACACCAAAAATGTCGCCTATGGCGTACAAAAAAAGGCCACCGAAGCAGCCTTTTTATTGTTAATACGACAGGGAGATTACTTATTGTTAGCTAATTCTCTGTGCGCCGCTTTTGCTTCATCAACTCGAGCCAGTTTTTCGAGATCTTTATCTTCGAGGAAAACTGGAATTGGTTTATGTTTTTCAGCTAAGTAGCTATAAATAACCGGCAGTACAAACAGCGTAAACAGCGTACCAATCGCCAGACCAGCAACGATAACAATACCGATACTAAAGCGCTGAGCTGCACCCGCACCCGTGGCGTACATCAATGGGATCAGACCTGCAATCATCGCTGCTGTTGTCATTAGGATTGGACGTAGACGTACCTTCGCCGCCTCCATAACCGCCTCTTTGCGTGATAATTTATTATGCAGCTGCTCTTCTTTTGCTACCTCACAGATCAAGATACCGTGCTTGGTAATCAGACCAACTAAGGTAATCAAACCCACTTGCGAGTAGATGTTCATCGTTGCCGCACCCCAAGCGAGCGCAATCAATGCGCCACATATTGCGAGCGGTACCGATACCATGATAACCAATGGATCTTTCAACGACTCAAATTGAATCGCCAGAACCAAGAAGATGATCGCTAGTGCTAAACCGAACGTCACATACAGTGCGCTGCCTTCTGTTACAAACTGACGCGACTCACCCATGTAGTCATGGTTATAGCCGGCAGGTAATTTGGTTTGGGCAATGTTTTCAAACCAGTTTACCGCATCACCCATCGCCGCACCCGGCATTGGAACCGCACCGACCGTCGCTGAGTTTAGCTGGTTGAAGTGAGGAAGAGAGCGAGGGTCTGCCACCACATCAATTGTTACCAAGCTACCGAGAGGAACGGCATCACCATTGCTGGCTCGAACGTAGTAATGATTCATTGACTCTGGGTTTAAGCGAAATTTACGCTCAACCTGAGGGATCACTTCATAAGAACGCCCGTTGAGGTCAATACGGTTAACGTAACCATCCGACATCATGGTGCTTAGGGTGACACCGATATCTTGCATTGTTACCCCATAAGCGCCTGCCATATCTTTGTCAATTTGAATATTCATCGTTGCTGAATCGTAGTTCAAATCAAGATCAGAGTAGACAAAGAGAGGGCTATCTTTCACATCCGTTAATATATCGGTAGCGATAGCGAATAAGCTCTCAAAGCTGCTTGGTGTGGTAATAACAAACTGGATTGGTAGACCAGAACCAGCCCCTGGTAACTCAGGCATTTGGAACGCGGTCACTGCCATACCTGGGATATCTTGTAGCAATCCACTGATACGGTTCGTTACCTCAGATTGGCTAGCCTCACGCTCACTCCATGGCACCATAGTGGCAATACCAAATGCTTGGTTTGAGTTTGGCACACCAGTGAAGGATTGAGCGTATTGGATTTCAGGCTGGCTCACCAAGATATCGCTCACGTCGTCCATCGTGTTGCTTAGGTAGTCTAGGTTAGCATTTGATTGACCAGTACCAATCATCATCACTGCCCCTTTATCTTCTGCAGGGGCAAGTTCACTTGGGATGAATTTAAATAACATCGGCAAGCTTAAAAATACAATGACCGCAAAGCCAATGATAACCGGACGATGATCCATGATCGCATACAGCATCTTAGAATAACGGCCGGTCATACGATCAAGTACGCTGTGTACCTTCTGTTCAAATTTACTCGGCTGTGCATTTTCTTTTAGAAGCTTTGAACACATCATTGGAGACAGTGTTAAAGCGATGATCCCAGAAACAAATACGGCGCCAGCGAGGGTTAATGCAAACTCTTTAAACAGCGAACCCGTGATACCACCCATCATTGCGATAGGGGCATAAACCGCACCCAATGTCAGTGTCATTGCAATAACTGGTACTGCAATTTCACGGGTACCAATGATGGCAGCCCTGAAAGGAGATTCCCCCAATTTGACGTGTCGGTCGACGTTTTCCAGTACTACGATCGCATCATCAACCACGAGACCGATTGCTAATACCATCGCTAGCAACGTCATTAAGTTCCATGAGAACCCCATGACTTGCATCACCATCGCAACGCCAACTAGCGATAAAGGGATAGTTACGATAGGAATGATAACCGCACGCAACGAGCCTAAGAATAGCGTGATAACCACTAATACAATCAGCGCGGCTTCAACAATCGTGTGTATAACCTCTTGGATGGATTCATTAATCGCAATGGTTGAGTCATACATGATGTTCATGCTGATATTGCTTGGTAGGTTTCGCTCCAACTCAGGGTACAGCTGCATAACATCAGCAGCAATGTTGATAGGGTTAGCACTTGGCGCCGCATTGATGGCGGTTACAACCGTTTGTTTGCCATTGGCACTCGCGCGAACCACATCGTGGCTTTTTTCTAGTGAAACCTTAGCAATATCACCTAAGCGAACAATAGAACCGCCATTTTGACTGGTTTTGACCACCAATCTTTCTAACTCATCGGTATTGGTTACTTGGGTATTGGCACTGCCGTTGTACAGCATAAACTCACCAATTGCTTGGCCAGTTGCTGATTGGTAGTTGTTTGCATTAAGCACCGTCATCACATCAGTGGCTGTCAGATTTAATGCTGCCATTTTTGCAGGGTCGAGCCATACACGTAATGCGTATTTGATCCCGCCGTACAAGTCGACCTTTGATACGCCATTAACGGTAAACAGTTGTGGGTTAACCACTCGCTCAAGGTAGTCGGTAATTTGGCTTGCAGAGAGTTCGTCACTCGTAAAACCAATGTACATTACCGCCGTACTTGAGCCTGTCGACATGTCTACTGTTGGGTCTTCGGCTTCTTTAGGTAGCTGAGAACGAACCGAGTTGGTCTTGGCCAAGATATCCGACAGCGCGGCATTCGGGTCGGTATTGAGCTTCATATTGACCGTAATAGTCGAGCTACCGAGTACTGACTGCGACGTCATATAATCAATATTATCGGCTTGAGCGATCGCTTGTTCTAATGGCTGGGTTATAAAGCCTTGGATCAGATCGGCACTGGCACCGTAATAGCTCGTCGTGACCGTCACGATCGTGTTTGTCATGTCTGGGTATTCACGAACCTGCATTTTGAAGATTGCTTGAAAGCCAAGCAATGCGATCAAAAAGCTGATTGAAATAGCCAGAACCGGACGTTTAATAAAAACATCAGTAAAGCGCATGATTCCTCCAATTACAGCATTGGTGTTTCAGCTGGCGGCGTCGTTGCATCACTTTCTACAACTCGAACTTTAGCATTGTTACTTAAACGAACTTGACCCGTTGTCACGACAACATCGCCAGGTTCTACGCCTTCCAGTATGTGAGCAATACTTTCTGTACGTTCACCTACTTTCACCACTTGCTGTTTCACACGCTGCACACCATCTTCTTCATGCAAAATATAAACATTGTCACCATAAAGTGTGAAGGTGATGGCCGTCTGAGGCAGTGTCACTTGGTTTACTAGCTTAGGTAGAATGATGTTAGCGCGCGCGAACATACCGCTACGTAACTTACCATCATTGTTTGGAATATCGGCTTGTACTTGGATAAGACCACTTTGGATGCTAACCGCAGGCTCAATGGCACTGATAGAGCCTTTAAACGGTTTTTCAGGATATGCATCAACGAAGATGTCGATCGCCTGATCAACCTTAATACGAGAGATGTCATTTTGAGAAATGGTGAAGCGTAGACGCATAACACTGGTGTCTTCTAGGCGAACGATGTCAGTGCCAGATTGTAGGTATTGGCCTAGATACACATTACGAATACCGACAGTGCCGTCAAACGGAGCACGGATCTCACGACGGGCAATCGATGCTTTAAGGCTTTCAATATCAGCCGCTAACGATAAGAAATTAGCTTCTGCTTCATCGAAGGCTTCCTTAGAGATAGAGCCTTTTTTGAATAGCCCTTGGTAGCGCTTGTATTTAGCTTCAGCGGCCGGTAAGCGTGCCTCAGAGCTTTTTAGATTGGCTTTCTCTACATCAGAATTAAGGCGGATCAGTTGCTGGTCATTTTTAACCTCAGTACCTGATTCGAAAGAGATTTGATCGATAACACCACTGGTTTCATTAGCCAGTGTCACACCTTGGTTCGGCTCGATGAAGCCAATCGCTTCAATCACTGGCACCCAGTCAATTGGCTGAACTTCAGTAACGGTGACTGGGAACTCTGGCTCGGGGCGGTTGGCCATGTACTCAGCAATTTTTTGTTGTTTGAACATGTTGAACCCGATAACGCTACCAAAAAGCAGTACCGCGACGAGTAACATGAAGAAAGTCCACTTTTTCATTATGGTCAAAACTCCGGTTTAGTGTTTAATTATTGCGTCCCAACTGGCTTCAATCGCGGCATCTAATGCGGCTTCGTCGAGTTGGTAAAATCCTAAAGAATGCTTACGCGCTAGTGAAACGCTAGCAGATAAGCTCAAGCCACTTAATACTTCATTATCAAGCGTTTTAAATAATCCTTGCTTTTTTCCCTCATCAAATAACCGCTGAACTTGAGCAAACATTTTGCGCTCTAGCTCCCTGAAGTTTAGGTTATCTGTGATCGGCAGTGAGTCATACTGAACCTGATTTTTTATCGCGGTTAAGTTTGTCCCCGCTAACGTCCATATGTTCAACCACATAGTACGAAAGCGTAGCTTGATTGGATCCGAATCATTAACCCCTTGTTGAACAGCGTCAGCCACTCGTTGAGTCACGAGTATGCGAACGTCATGGATCAAGTGATCTTTATCATCGAAGTAGCGGTAGATAGTGCCTGTAGCAACCCCCGCCTCTTTCGCTAGCTTTTGCATGGAAAGGCCTTGAAAGCCGACCTCTGCAATCAGCTTTTCAGCGGCTAAGAGTATTTGTTGGCGTTTATCCTGAGATGTATGAGTTGTCATCTGTCACCACCAGTGAATGAACGTTCATTCATTATAGCCTGTTAACTACACACATGTGCAACAAAATTTTACATAAATGGCTTAAAAATCTTGTATAACTGAACGTAGCAATCGTGGTTTTGCATCATTATTATAGGTGAGCAATCTAATTCGAACCTCTAGACCAAATTGAGAATCAAATGAAACTGAACCCAAGACAAGATGAAGCCGTGAAGTATGTATCAGGCCCCTGCCTAGTACTCGCGGGCGCTGGATCAGGTAAAACACGTGTTATCACCAATAAGATTGCTTATTTGGTTCAAGAGTGTGGTTATAAGGCGCGTAATATTGCAGCGGTAACCTTTACCAATAAAGCGGCACGCGAGATGAAAGAGCGTGTTGGGCAAACCTTAGGTAAGGGGGAAGCAAAAGGGTTGATCGTTTCAACCTTCCATACCATGGGGTTGACCATCATTCGCCGTGAGTATAAAGCGTTGGGTCTCAAAGCGGGCTTTTCTCTGTTTGATGACCAAGACCAGTTGGCGCTATTAAAAGAACTCACAGAAAGGCAGATCGATGGCGATAAGGATCTGCTGCGTGCATTGATGAGCACCATTTCGAACTGGAAAAACGACATGTTGACGCCAGATCAAGCCAAAGCGCGCGCTCAAGGTGAGCAAGAGCAGCTGTTTGCGTTTTGTTTTGAGATGTACCAAAAGCAAATGAAGGCATACAACGCGCTCGATTTTGATGATCTGATCGCAATGCCAGTACTGCTTCTAAAAACCAATCAAGAAGTGCGTGAGCGCTGGCAGTCGCGTATCCGATACTTGCTGGTCGATGAGTACCAAGATACCAACACCAGCCAATATGAATTGGTACGTTTGCTGGTTGGTGAAAGAGGGCGTCTGACCGTGGTTGGTGATGATGACCAATCTATCTATTCATGGCGTGGTGCTAAGCCGCAAAACTTGGTGCTGCTGGGTGAGGACTACCCAAACCTTCGCTTGATCAAGCTAGAGCAAAACTATCGCTCGACCAGTCGCATCTTACGTGCGGCAAATATCTTGATTGCCAATAACCCACACGTTTATGAGAAGTCGCTGTTCTCAGAGATCCCGGACGGCGAAAAGCTCAAGGTCTTGAATGCCAAGAACGAAGAACATGAAGCGGAGCGTATTACGGGTGAAATTATTGCCCACAAATTTTTGAATCGCACCGAGTACAAGGATTACGCGGTACTTTACCGTGGTAATCACCAGTCGCGTTTAATTGAAAAAGCACTGATGCAGAACCGCGTGCCGTACAAGATCTCTGGCGGTACTTCGTTCTTCGCCAGAGCCGAGATTAAAGACATTATGGCTTACCTACGCGTGTTGGTTAATCCGGATGATGACAACGCCTTCCTGCGTATTGTAAACACACCACGTCGTGAGATTGGCCCTGTGACCCTAGAGAAGCTCGGCAGTTATGCCAATATGCGCGGTAAAAGCCTGTTCGAAGCCAGCTTTGAGATGGGCTTGGAGCAGACGCTGACGGGGCGCGGCTTAGAAAACCTGCGCCGTTTCGGTGACTGGATCGTGCGTATCTCGGACAATGCAGAGCGTGGTAATACGGTTGAAGCCGTCCGTTCTTTGGTTCGTGACATCAATTACGAAGATTGGTTGTACGAAACCTCAGCGAGCCCGAAAGCCGCTGAAATGCGCATGAAGAACGTCTCTGATCTCTATAGCTGGATTGTGGCCGATCTTGAGGGTGACAACTACGACAAAGAAGAGAAAACGCTGCGCGAGGTGGTTCAACGTTTAACGCTGCGCGACATGATGGAGCGTGGTGAAGATGATGACGATGCAGACCAAGTTCAACTCATGACCCTGCACGCATCGAAAGGCCTAGAGTTTCCCTATGTCTTCCTGATGGGGGCTGAAGAAGGGATCTTACCGCACCAAACCAGTGTCGATGAAGGTAATGTCGAAGAAGAGCGTCGTCTTATGTATGTCGGCATTACCCGAGCACAGAAAGAGCTGACCTTTACTAAGTGTCGTGAACGTCGTCAGTATGGTGAATTGATCAAGCCCACCCAAAGCCGCTTTCTCGACGAGCTGCCGCATGATGATGTGGAATGGGAAAGTGTTAAGAAACCACAATCAGCAGAAGAGAGAATGGAGAAAGGGCAGGCGCACATTGCCAATATTCGCGCGATGTTCAACAAGAAGTAATGCTCTGCTTTAATCGCACTATATAGAAGCTAATAAAAAAGGTGATCCGGAGGTCACCTTTTTTGAATCTGGTATTTCAGTTGCAGATCGGCAAATTACAGACCGGCAATCATGTGCTCGATAGCCTCTTTGATTTCGTCGTCTGAACAGTCCATACATGACCCTTTTGCTGGCATCGCATTGAAGCCGTTGATTGCGTGGTCCGCTAGGATGTCGCGACCTTGGGCAATACGAGGAGCCCAGTCCGCTGCATCGCCGGTTTTCGGTGCGCCACTGACGCCAGATGCGTGACAAGCAATACAGAAGGTACCGTAAACTGCTGCGCCATCACGAGGGCCTGTTGGTTCAGCGGCAACTGGCTCGCTGCCGACTAGGTATACTTGACCGACTGGTTTGATGCGTTCTGCGATGGCATCTTGCTCAGCTTGGCTTAGACCAGAAGCCATTGCGCCAGTGGAAAAAGTTAAAACTGCGATGACAACGCTTAAGATTCGACGAGACATATCCATAAAACTCACTTTACATTCCCAAGGCAAGTACATGCTTACCAATTTATAGTGTTAAAGGGTGTTTTGATTTTACCAGCAAAGAGTGACTGTTAAATCAATGTAAATAATGGGTAATTATATCCCGATAAGTTGTTGCAATAAACAACAACTTATACGCTATGAAGGGTTACTGTACTCAAATAGGGGGTTTATCACATATTAACTGTCGAAAAAGAGACCAAACAGAAAAAAAAGTTAAAAAAGTACTAGACGGCATAAGGTGATATACGTATTATTCCACTCCGCCGACAGGGCATGCGCCTGTAGCTCAGCTGGATAGAGCGTTGGCCTCCGGAGCCAAAGGTCGAAGGTTCGAATCCTTTCAGGCGCGCCATCCGGTCTCTTATTTCGGTAAGTGAGAAATTGGCAACAAAGAAACAATGGTGGCTATAGCTCAGTTGGTAGAGCCCTGGATTGTGATTCCGGTGGTCGCGAGTTCGAATCTCGTTAGCCACCCCATTCTTTCTTTACAAGACATCGGTAGCTTAGGCTTCCAGTGTTGACTCAGTATTCCCAAGAGTCGAGACGAAATTAGTCGGTGAATAGCGCAGCTTGGTAGCGCATCTGGTTTGGGACCAGAGGGTCGGGGGTTCGAATCCCTCTTCACCGACCACTATTTCAATAATCGCTTGTAAGCGGTTATATAAAAAATTAGTGGTGGCTATAGCTCAGTTGGTAGAGCCCTGGATTGTGATTCCGGTGGTCGCGAGTTCGAATCTCGTTAGCCACCCCATTAATTTTGGTAGTTTATTTAAAACTCCCAGTTTGAGAAATCAAACGAAACATATCGGTGAATAGCGCAGCTTGGTAGCGCATCTGGTTTGGGACCAGAGGGTCGGGGGTTCGAATCCCTCTTCACCGACCACCTTTAAGAAAGCTCATCAGAAATGATGAGCTTTTTTTTCGTCTATAAAGCACTAGCTTGGTACCCAAGCGGGGTTCGCCTGATGTTCAAAAAATCTCTCTTCACCGCTCACCTTTAAGAATCTCATCAGAAGTGATGAGCTTTTTTTTCGTCTGTAGAGCACCAGCTCGGCACCCAAGTGGGGTTCGCCTGATGTTCAAAGAATTTCTCTTCACCGCTCACCTTTAAGAATCTCATCAGAAATGATGAGCTTTTTGTCTTTGGGATTTTGACCATTTAACTCCTGAGGGTAGTGCGAGTTCGTGCTGTTATGCCAAAAATCCATCGCTATAGTCCTACAGTTCTCACTCCTTAACTCTGAACCTTTCCTCTTTCTTCGTGCTGTTTCCGCTCTTGAACCAACAGTGATGAAGATTGTGTTTGTGGTCTAGAACCTTTCAACTTTCACAGAAAACGTAATCTCAACCTAGTTCCTACCTCTAAGCCCTGTATTTGGCGCATTTCTCTCGCCGCTTTACTTAAAATACACACAAATTTGTCCACTTTTAGGTGCTAGTGTTTTGCATTGCAAATTCGCTTTTACTGCAGTTTAAAGTCTGGGTTTTTATTTCATTTCTGGTGCTTTGGTTTGCTTTCATTTTAAATGGTAGATTTTGTTTCTGGGTTGTTAACTGTGGATTAGCATAACTATTTGTTGCTACTGACGAGGAGAGGGATCTGCTTTTAACGATGCTTTTCACTCTATAAGTGTTGTGTAGTCAAGGGTTTGTAAGTGTTTATCACCAATATTGTGAATGTTGGTTTTATCAATATATGCTATTTCAATGAATAACTATGCCTTACTTTTGCTTGTTAAGTATGTAATATCGACTTTTTATCCTGTTTTTGTTGCTTTTCTGTGAATTATTTGCCAAATTGTCTGCCGTATAAAATATCAGAGCAATGTTCTGGTAAGAATGGATTCAATTTTGCAGACAGGGCAGAAAGCTGCCAAAGCAGTAGAGGTCTGGTAATGTCACTTTTAGAAGTAAAAAACCTTCGTATCGAATACCCATCTCGTCATGGAGTACATGCCGCCGTAAAATCCCTTTCGTTCAGTATTGAACGGGGTGAGATTGTTGGTGTAGTCGGTGAATCAGGCGCGGGTAAATCAACAGTAGGTAATGCTGTCATCGATTTGTTGAGCCCTCCTGGTCGCATTGCTAGCGGTGATGTTTTCCTTGATGGTGAAAAAGTTTCAGGGTTATCCCCTGAGCAGATGCGTTCAGTTCGCGGCTCAAAGATTGGATTTATCTTCCAAGACCCAATGACTTCTCTTAACCCTCTCTTCACCGTAGAGCAGCAGTTAAAAGAGACGATTCATGCCAACATGAAGGTGTCGGATCAAGAAGCCTACCAACGCGCATTAGACTTGATGAACCAAGTCGGCATCCCACAACCTGAAAACCGTTTAAAGCAGTACCCACACCAATTCTCTGGCGGTATGCGCCAACGTGTGGTTATCGCGATCGCCTTGGCTGGTGAGCCTGATCTTATTATTGCAGACGAACCGACAACAGCGCTGGATGTATCTATCCAAGACCAAATCCTAGGTTTGATTCGCGACTTGTGTATTAAGAAAAACGTAGGCTGCATGCTGGTTACGCATGATATGGGTGTGGTATCTAACGTGACCGATCGTGTCGCTGTTATGTATCGTGGGGATCTGGTTGAGTTTGGCCCAACAGCGCAAGTACTGGGCACTCCCGAGCACCCATACACGCACAGCCTGATTTCAGCGGTTCCTCGTTCAGATCGCAAGCTCGATCGTTTCCCTCTGGTGAGTTACATCGAAGAAGCGCATGAGATGGCGCCGCTTGATGTGAAAAACCACTGGTTAGGTCAAAGCCAAGATCAGCGTGATTACACAGGTTCACTATTGAGTGTCGAAAACGTCAACCTACGCTTTACCACTAAAGACTCTTTATTTGAAAGCCGTCGTGAATACGTTCAAGCGTCAAACAATGTCAGTTTTGAGGTGTACGAAGGCGAAACCTTTGGTTTAGTTGGTGAGTCGGGGTCGGGTAAATCAACCATCGCGCGTGTCATTGCTGGTTTGTATGCACCTAATTCAGGAAAAGTAAGCTTTGAAGGTATTGACTTGACTGGGCTTAAATCTGAGAAAGAGCGTCGCCCACTGCGTCGCCAAATGCAGATGGTGTTCCAAAACCCTTACACCTCAATGAACCCGCGTATGAAGATCTTCGACATCATTGCGGAGCCGATTCGTTTCCACAAACTGACCAACAATGAATCAGAAACACGCTCAATCGTGAATGATTTACTGGATCACGTTGGCTTGGGGCGTATGGCTGCTGTGAAGTATCCGCATGAATTCTCGGGCGGTCAGCGTCAGCGTATTTCGATCGCTCGCGCCTTGGCTACTCGTCCACGTCTTTTGATTTGTGATGAACCAACATCGGCACTGGATGTGTCGGTACAGGCGCAGATCCTTAACCTATTAAAAGACCTGCAAGACGAACTGAACCTAACCATGCTGTTCATCAGTCACGATTTACCGGTGATTCGCCAGATGTGTGATCGTGTGGGTGTGATGCAGAAGGGAACCCTATTGGAAGTCGCGCCAACAGAGCAGTTATTCCAATCGCCTCAACATGAATACAGCAAACACCTAATTTCTTTAATGCCTGAATTTACAGGCTTAAGAGAAGAAAAAGCAGTGGCGCGAGCCGCAGTATAAAAATCAGCAGGCTGTAGTTTAGCTTGCTAAAAACAATAAACAGACGCAAACACAACAACTAGGGACTGGATTCCCGCATAAGGAGTTATGCAATGAAAACCATGAAAAGCAAAATCGCAGTGGCGTTAATGACGGCAGGTCTAAGCTTTGGCGCGGCAGCGGCAGAGATTAAGATCGCTTACGATGCCGACCCGGTATCACTTGACCCGCATGAGCAGTTATCTGGTGGTACGCTGCAACTGTCACACATGGTATTTGATCCTCTAGTTCGTTATACACAAGAGCTTGATTTTGAAGCGCGTATCGCTGAATCGTGGGAGCGTGTTGATGACACGACTTTCCGTTTTAAGTTACGTGAAGGTGTTAAATTTCACTCTGGTAACGTTCTAACCGCAGACGACGTAGTTTGGACTTTTGATCGCTTGAAAGACTCTCCAGACTTTAAAGCCGTTTTCGCACCGTACGAAAAAATGGTTAAGGTGGATGATTACACGGTAGAAATCGTTTCTAACGGTCCATACCCATTGGTACTGCAGACGGCAAGCTACATCTTCCCAATGGACAGCAAGTTCTACTCTGGCACAACCGAAGATGGTAAAGACAAATCAGAAGTGGTGAAGCACGGTAACTCGTTCGCTTCAACCAACGTATCGGGTACGGGTCCATTCATCGTGACGCAGCGTGAGCAAGGTGTTCAAACCGTATTTGAACGCTTCGACGGCTACTGGGATCAAGATACAGGTAACGTAGACAAGTTGACTCTGGTACCAATCAAAGAAGATGCAACGCGTGTTGCTGCGCTACTTTCTGGCGGTGTTGATATGATCGCTCCTGTTGCACCAAACGATCACAAGCGTGTTGAATCGGCGGATGGTGTTGATTTGGTTACGCTACCAGGCACCCGTCTGATTTCATTCCAAATGAACCAAAACAGCCATGAAGCATTGAAAGATGTTCGCGTGCGTCAGGCTATTGTTCATGCCATCAACAATGACGGTATCGTGAAGAGAATCATGCGTGGCTTTGCAACAACCGCTAGTCAACAGGGCCCACAAGGTTACGCTGGCTACAAAGCTGACCTAGAACCACGCTACGACGTGAAAAAAGCGAAAGAGCTGATGGCAGAAGCGGGTTATGCAGACGGCTTCACTTTGACGATGATTGCACCAAACAATCGCTACGTGAACGATGCGAAAGTGGCACAAGCATCAGCAGCAATGCTGTCTAAGATCGGCATCAAGGTTGATCTAAAGACAATGCCTAAAGCGCAATACTGGCCTGAGTTTGATAAATGTGCAGCAGACATGTTGATGATGGGCTGGCACTCAGATACTGAAGATTCAGCGAACTTCTCTGAGTTCCTAACGATGACTCGTAACGAAGAGACAGGTAAAGGCCAGTACAACTGTGGTCACTACTCGAACCCTGAGCTTGATCAGATGGTTGAAGCGTCTAACGTAGAAACCGATCCAGCGAAGCGTAGCGAGATGTTACAGCAAGTTGAAACGACGCTTTACAATGACGCGGCGTTTGTTCCTCTACACTGGCAGAACCTAGCGTGGGCAGCAAAATCGAATGTTGATATTGCACCTATCGTGAATGTAATGAACTTCCCTTACTTCGGCGACCTTAAGGTTAAATAAGTAAGCGTGGTTAGTGAGTACCCGTATTCGGGTACTCACAAGTTTAGGTACTTAGCTTTGTTCAGTCGGGCTGGGTACCATTTTTAAGACTGAACATGATTCAATTCATTGATTACCTTAGTGACGCTCTCCCTGATTAAAACAAGCGAGCCAGTTATGAAGTTCGTGGGGTGTCTGGTGTCTGGTAATTAGTGGTCGTTGAGTTGCAGACTGAAAATTCATGGAAAGTAAGGGGCAAGGAATGGTTTCGTTTCTGGTCAAGCGCCTGTATCAGGCACTGATAGTGATGTTTGTGATCAGTTTGGTGGCGTTTGCCATTCAAGACAACCTCGGAGATCCACTGCGAGAGCTCGTTGGTCAATCGGTTTCTGAAGCCGAACGTCAAGCACTGCGTGATGATTTGGGCTTAAATGATCCTTTCATTATAAAATACACACGATTTATTACCAACGCTGTACAGGGTGATCTCGGTACATCGTATTTCTTTAAACGTCCAGCTGTCGATGTGATCCTCGATAAGTTGGTTGCAACACTCGAATTGGTCTTCGGTGCAACCTTAATCATCGTAGCGTTGTCGATACCTCTGGGGGTTTACTCCGCGATTCACCCAAAGAGCTTTTTCACCAAGATGGTGATGGCATTCAGTAGTGTGGGTATCTCGATCCCCGTTTTCTTAACTGCGATCATGTTGATGTATGTTTTCTCGATTGAGTTAGGTTGGCTGCCATCCTATGGGCGAGGCGAAACCTACAATTTACTGGGTTGGGAGTCAGGCTTTTTCACCCTTGATGGTATACGCCATTTGATCTTGCCTTGTATTGCACTGGCTTCAATTATGCTACCACTCTTCATCCGTTTGGTTCGTTCTGAGATGCTAGAAGTGTTGAGCTCGGAATACATTAAGTTCGGCAAAGCGAAAGGCTTAGCGTTGAACAAGATCTACTACCAGCATGCACTGAAAAACACCATGCTACCGGTTCTGACGGTTGGTGGTGTCCAAATTGGTACTATGGTGGCTTACACCATCCTGACGGAAACGGTTTTCCAATGGCCAGGAACTGGTTCACTTTTCCTAGAGGCGATTAACCGCGTTGATACCCCGTTAATCACGGCTTACGTTATCTTCGTCGGTTTGATTTTCGTGGTCACGAACACCATCGTTGATTTGCTGTACGGTTTGATTAACCCAACCGTGAACATTACTGGAAAAGGAGCATAACCATGGAACAAGTTGTAGCTGCTCCATCTCGTTGGGAGCGTTTTAAGAACTCGGACATCATTTACTACTTTTTGCGCGATAAGGTCGCGATGTTCAGCTTTGCTGTCTTCATGGCTTTCCTTATCACTGCGATTGCTGCGCCGCTAATTGCGCCGAGTGACCCGTACGATTTAACCTCTATCGACATCATGAACTCAGAACTGCCACCATCATGGATGGACGGCGGTGAAGCCGAGTTTGTATTGGGCACCGATGAGCAAGGGCGCGATATTTTCTCGACCATTCTTTACGGCTCTCGACTGTCTCTGACTATCGGCTTTTTGGCGGTAGGTTTGCAGTTGGTTTTAGGTATCGTGATTGGTCTATCGGCGGGCTACTTCGGTGGTCGTATTGATAGCTTCTTGATGCGTTTTGCTGATATCCAGTTATCGTTCTCAACCATGATGGTTGCGATCATTGTGTCGGCGATCTTTAAAGCGAGTTTCGGTAGTGATTTCTACTCACAATATGCGGTAACGATGCTGGTGGTGATCATCGGTATTGCAGAGTGGCCACAATATGCACGTACTATCCGCGCATCTGTATTGGCAGAGAAAGAGAAAGAGTACGTCGAAGCAGCACGTGTGATGGGCTTTAGAGCGCCTCGCATCATGTTCCGTCATATTCTGCCGAACTGTTTATCGCCAATCTTGGTGATCTCTACGGTACAGGTGGCAAATGCCATCATGTCTGAGGCGGCACTTTCTTTCCTTGGTCTCGGTTTACCGGTTGATCAGCCATCACTGGGGGCATTAATCAGTACTGGCTTTAACTACATTTTCTCTGGCGCATGGTGGATCACAGCATTCCCAGGGGTGGTTTTGGTAACATTGGTTCTGGTTATTAACCTATTGGGCGATTGGTTACGTGATGTGTTTAACCCTAAGATTTATAAAGGGTGATAACTCCGATTAATTCTGAGTAAAACTCACTGATCTGAGAGCCGTAAGCAATTACGGCTCTTTTTTTGCTTAATGGATCGGCAACTATCGGTTATAGCGATATCGGTTACCGGTATATCGATTATGGGTATAACCATAGAACCTAACATGGAATTCATATTTTATCGATGTTATGTCGGTAAGGATTAGCCCGCAAGGGATTAAGTGGTGGTTATGAAATTGACAATGAATGCTGTATATCGCGCTGGGATTAGGAATTATCGCATGGGGCTTATCGCTGTATCGCTCTTGGTTTCGAGCCAAGTGAGTGCGGAGTCGGTGCTGTGTGATGCGACCCAAGCCAGTACTAATCAATTACCACAGCTCGAACAATCATGTCCAATTGGCAAGGGCATTTGGGGCAGTAAAGCCCCTAAGCGTCACGCCAATAATGAGCTGTTTTGGATTCAGTGTGGCTTGCTCAATCAGCCTTTGCCACTGAATCGGGCGAAGCCTCTTTACGAAAAAATCTCGACCAACGTCTGGATGAAGCCTGAGGGCGGTGACTATCGTTGCCTAATTGGCCCTTATTCCACCTTCGTCGATGCGAGAAAAGAGCTCGCTCTGGTGCGCCAAGTATCTGGTTATAGCGAAGCCTTTATTCGTATGGTCGATAAGTCTCAAACCTCATCGCAGCCTATCGTTGCAAAAACTGCGGAGCCAACCTTAGCCACCCCTAAGACCGTGGAGCCGACCACCACGCCTGCTAAGCCTAAAGTCGCTGCTCAGTCCGCTGGCCAGTCAAAGATGACAACTCAACCAGCTGCTGCGCTCAGCCTTGCAGCTATTCAAGCCCTACCAAGTGCGGCTAATGTCACTGCTGATGAGCTTGAGATAGAAATTAGGGTGGCCGCGAATGTGGCGGGCAGCAAATATGCTGTCCCTTACGTGTTGGATCATCAACAACAGTTCTACATGGAGCAAGGCAAGCCTTGGAGTCGTCTCGATTACGGCAGTGCTGAACTGGTCTGTGAGCAAGTTGGCATGACATTGATGAGTGATCAGCAGTGGCAGAACCTCCTAGGCTCAAAAGTGATGGAGAAACAGAATTGGCCCATGCACCTACCGTACTGGGGCGCAGGCAAGAAAGGTCTGTTTACTAACGGTAACGTCAATCAGCTTAAAGGCTCTTCTTTGCTTAATGTGATGTGCGTGGAGTAGTATTTAACTATCGAATATCGTAAGCCTCGGCCATTGCTGGGGCTTTGTTGTTGATATGCGCTACTTTGTTTAGTTGATTGCCTATCTACCGTTTCATGCTAATTTAATTAAAACTCACGGTAAATTGTTCGAATGGCGCTTCTGATGCGTAGAAAACCATAACTCAAGTAATAAGGTGATTGAGATTATGAGCTTTAAAAAACGATTAGAAGGTGTGGCTCCATATGACCGGTGAGGCGATCACTTGGATGGATGCGTTTATCGGTAATATACCGGGCTCAATGGGTGAGGTTTCTTCATTACTTATCATGCTGACGGGGCTGATTTTGATTTTGATTTTGATTGTGATTGTGATGAAGATAGCCTCTTGGCGGATTGTTGTTTGAAGGTTTATATGCTGGATCTGAAAACCAGAAGTGTGACCCTAATTTTGATAACGATGGGGTGAGTGGTTTTCTCGACTTGTCGTAAGTCGGCGTATTAGTCATAATGTTACTAGTAACATTTTTGATAAATTAGATATTTATGGCTCAATATAATAAAAAAGCACGAACGACATTACAGGATATCGCAGACAAAGTTGGCGTAACTAAGATGACGGTATCACGTTATATGCGTAACCCAGAGTCAGTGGCCGAAAAAACAAGAGTAAAAATTGCAGCTGAGATTGAAGAGATGGGATACATCGAAAACCGAGCACCAGCGATGTTATCAAAATCTTCCAGCAAAGCGATCGGAATCTTACTGCCTTCCTTGTCTAACCAAATTTTTGCATCTTTTGTTCAGGGAATTGAAACCGTCACTAAATTAAATGGTTACGAAACCTTATTGGCACACTTTAGTTACGACGAGTTAGAGGAGGAGCGTAAGATTGCCTCATTACTCTCTTATCAGGTTGATGGCTTAATTCTAACAGAAAGCCACCACACTAAACGTACATTGCAGATGATCAAGAGCTCTGGCGTTCCTGTGGTTGAAGCCATGGAGTTGCCAGAACAACCGATTGATATGGCCGTTGGGATGGATCATGAAGATGCATCTTATAGCGTAGTCAAGCGTATGTTGGAGTCTGGCAAGCGCACGGTTGTATACTTCGGTGCTCGATTGGATACTCGTACCAAACTGCGAATGCAAGGCTACGATCGCGCGATGACGGAAGCAGGGCTTGAGCCAAGACATGTACTGACTGGCGAACACTCAAGTTTCTCGCTCGCTCATGACCTATTAGAAAGAGCTCTGGATATATACCCTGAATTAGATGGTGTGTTCTGTACTAACGACGATATCGCAATCGGTACGTTATTGAGTGCCCAACAGCGCAATATCAAAGTACCAGATCAACTTGCGGTGGTTGGTTATAATGCATTAGATATTGGCCAAACTATCAGCCCTAGATTGACCAGTGTCGATACTCCTCGCTTCGAAATTGGAGAGAAGAGTGCAGAGCTCCTGATTGCGCGTCTAAAGGGGGATGAACAACAAGAGCTGGTGGTTAATATGGGGTATCAAATTACCTCGGGTGAGAGCGTTTAGTACCAATCGTAATAAGTAACTGCTCACCCTGGCTTACTAAAAGGCTCGATAACCTCGTTAGAAATTTTGACTGTAAAATAGCTATGTATCGAAAATTTCCGCGTTGCTCTCGAGCTTTTTTCCTGGGGTATTTATGCATCTTAAACAATAAAACTAGCGCCTTCTTCTGCGCTGGTAACGTTTTGACGAAGTACGCTGAATAAACTGCGTCCCCAAGTTTGTTGAGTTGCTTCGGTATCCACTTCTCGTAGTTTACGATCAGTGACGTCGCTTAGGTTGTTCAGTTCACCCGTTTGACAATCAACGCGGATGATGTCGCCACTTCGTACTAAGCCAATGCTACCACCACGAATTGCTTCTGGAGAAATATGAATTGCGGATGGAATCTTACCTGACGCACCAGACAGTCGACCGTCCGTCACCAACGCGACTTTAAAGCCTGCTTTTTGCACATTACCGAGAATGGGCATCAGTTTATGCAGCTCTGGCATTCCATTCGCAGCAGGGCCATTGTGAGTTACTACTACGATGCAATCTTGGTTTAGCTCACCGCGTTTGTACGCTGCTTCCACTTCGTGTTGGCACTGGAATACAATCGCAGGCGCTTCGATGATGCGCTGTTCTTCTTTCACCGCAGATACTTTCACCACTGCTTTACCCAAGTTACCGTTAAGTACGCGAGTACCACCGGTGTTTTGGAAAGCTTGAGCTTGTGCTGCAATCACTTCGCTGTCTTGGCTGCCGCTGCATGCTGTCCAAGTCAGTTTATCGTCGATTAGCGTTGGTAACGTCATTTGGTCTTCAAATTCACCAAATACTGGTTTTACGTCACGATGTAGCAAGCCTGATTGGTCCAAACGGTGCAATAGCGCAGGTACGCCGCCCGCTTCTTGGAACGCGTTCATGTCTGCTGGGCCATTCGGGTAAACGCGAGCCAATAGTGGAACTATTTCAGATAGGTCGCTGATGTCTTGCCATGTCAGAATCAAACCTGCTGCGCGTGCCACCGCCAGCATGTGGATAGTGTGGTTCGTGCTGCCGCCTGATGCCAACAGAGCGATGATACCGTTGATCAGACTTTTTTCTGTGACGACTTCAGACAGTGGACGGAAGTTTGCTGAATCTACGTTCATCGCAGCGATTTTCAGAGCCGCGTAATCAGTCAGCGCCTTACGTAGTTTAGTATGAGGATGAATGAATGCCGAACCTGGCAGCATCAAACCCATGGCTTCAAACACAAGTTGGTTGGTGTTTGCTGTGCCGTAGAAGGTACACGTACCAGCCGAGTGGTAAGCGCGACACTCCATATCAAGCAGTGCGTCTTTGCCCACTTCACCCGCCACGTATTTTTGGCGAACGTCGACTTTCTCTTCATTGCTGATGCCCGTTGCCATCAAACCTGCTGGCACAAACGCCGTCGGTAGGTGTGCGTAAGACAGCGCGCCCATTAGTTGTCCCGGTGCGATTTTGTCGCAGATACCCAGAAGCAATGTCGCATCGAATACATTGTGGCTCAGTGAAAGTGCCGTCGATTGAGCAATTAAGTCACGAGAAAACAGTGACATGTCCATACCGGCTTGACCTTGAGTCACTCCATCACACATTGCTGGAACACAGCCAGCAACTTGGGCAGTGTGGCCGTAACCAGACAGCACTTGTTTGATGTGATCAGGGTAGTGTTGGTACGGCTGGTGGGCACTCAACATATCGTTGTAAGCACTGATCAGTGCCACATTCGAATGAGTGAAATCCAGAATGCTTTTCTTTTCAGAAGAGCATGATGCTGCAACGGCGTGAGCCAAGTTACCACAAGATAGACCGACACGACCTTTGCCCGCTTCTGCTTGGACTTCAGTGCGAGCAAGAAACGCTGCACGCGACTCTTGGCTGCGCTCAACTAAGCGTTGGGTAATGTCTAAAATTACTTGGTGTGTCATGCCATTGCCTCGTCTTGCTCTAGGATGAGTCCTGCGGCATTCGCCACAACTTCTTCGATGGTCGCATCAATGTTTACGAAAATAGTGCGACACTCATTATCAGGTCGCTCTAGCGTTTCAAACTGGCTGTTCACCATGTTCTCTTTCATGAAATGACCTTGGCGAGCGCGCATGCGTTCAAGGATCAATTCTTTGCTGCTGTCTAAGAATAGGAAACTTACGTTTTCGTTACCGTCGCGGATTTGGTCACGGTAAATCTTTTTTAGTGCCGAGCAGACAATAATACCGTGCTCGTTTTTGCTTTCTAAGCTATAGGCTGCGTCGCGGATACGCTCTAGCCATGGCTTACGGTCGTCATCGTTCAGAGGCAGGCCTGATGCCATCTTTTGAATGTTTGCTCGCGGGTGAAGGTCATCACCGTCAATAAATTTGCGACCTAATTTTTTTGCTAAATGCTCGCCAATTGTGCTTTTACCACTCGCACAAACGCCCATAACGATGACACTACTACCAGCCATAACCTATCCTCATAATAAATTTGCGCGTGATCTCAATTTTTCAATTCACTTTAAAATATGGGTTTATCTTATTTTAGTTACCGGTAACATGTTACCCGTAACTAAAATAAATGTGAACCCCGACACAAACAATAATTTTTAAAGGAAAACTCATGGATCCGCTAATGCAAGCTCCAGACCCTACATTCCTACTAACGATTGCAGTCCTCGCTATTGCTGCGTTACTAGGGCGTGTTGATCTTTCGAGCTGTTTTTTGCAGCGAGTTGCTGGGTATTTATACAAGACAGAGGCTTCGATGTGTAGCTAGCCTACATGAGAAGCCGATAACGTAGTAGAAATGACCAGCAAACGCTGCCCGAAGGGTTCGGCTAAAAGCGTTTTACTCTTTGTTGAGGGAGATTTGCTTAGAGTGACTAGGCTACTTCCCCCTCGCCGCGATTAAAACGCTTTTATCTCGAACAAAATTTAACCACGAAAGATCAACACGCCCTAGTACTGATTATTAAACTAAAAATACACGCTTTTGCCTCACTAACGTTGGTGAGTTTAGGTACTGCAATTGCAACTGGCGTCTCATCTGACCAAGTCGTTCCAACCATGATGAGTGGTTTTGGCGGTACGTTGGCTTCCGTTGCATTATTGGTCGGTCTTGGCGCAATGATCGGTAAGATTCTTGAAGTAACAGGCGGTGCAAAAGTACTGGCAGATACGCTTGTTGGTCGCTTCGGTAAAGAGCGTGCACCTCTTGCTCTTGGTGTTGCCTCATTACTGTTTGGCTTCCCTATCTTTTTTGATGCAGGCTTAGTCGTTATGATGCCAATCATCTTAAGTGTGGCAGCACGCTTTGGTGGTTCGCCAATTAAATACGCACTGCCTTCAGCTGGTGCATTCGCGGTAATGCACGGATTTGTTCCACCACACCCCGGTCCAGTAGCTGCAGCAGAATTCTTAGGTGCAAACATTGGCCTGCTACTTTTCGTTGGTCTTCTTGTTGCTATCCCAACTTGGTACCTAGGTGCTTACCTATTTGGTTTGTACGCAGGTAAGAAATTCGAGATTCCACTATCAAAAGCGTTTTTCAACGGCGACATACAAGTTGATGAGTCTAAATTGCCAAAATTCGGCACTGTCATGACCATTCTTGTGCTGCCAGTCGTGTTAATTTGCTTAGATACTGGTTTAAACACGCTAGCGGTTGCAGGTGTGATTGATGGTAAAACGGCGTTGGTTGAGTTTTTACGTATGCTAGGTAAAACGCCTGTTGCATTAGTGATCACGCTAATGGTGGCACTTGCGATATTCGCGAAAGACTACGGCATGGCAAAACTTGAGAAGCTGTGTGGCGACTCATTGGCACCAATCTGTGGCGTTATCCTAGTAACAGGAGCAGGCGGCATGTTCGGTGGCGTGCTGCGTGCAAGTGGCATAGGTGATGCACTTGCTGGCGTATTGACAGACACAGGTATGCCAGTGATCGTAGCTGCATTTGTTATCTCTACCTGTCTGCGTGTTGCTCAAGGCTCAGCAACCGTAGCACTAACGACAACCGCAGCACTTATTGCGCCAGTAGTGGCAGCATCAACGGGTTTGAGCGAGCTAGACCTATGCTTTATCGTTATTGCGATTGCAGGTGGTGCAACAGTGCTTTCTCACTTTAACGACTCTGGTTTCTGGCTAGTCTCTCGTTTACTAGACATGGATGAGAAAACAACGCTAAAAACTTGGACGGTAATGGAAACTTTACTTGGCAGTATCGCATTTATCATCGTAGCAACATTAAGTTATATTCTTTAGAGGTTTCCCATGACAACACTTGAACAACGATTAAGAGAAATAAAAATCGTCCCAGTTATCGCAATCAACGATGTAGCACACGCTCTGCCACTGGCAAAAGTGTTGGTAGAAAACGGTTTACCATGTGCGGAAGTCACATTCCGCACTGAAGCGGCGGCTGAGTCGATCCGCATCATGCGTGAAACGCACCCAGAACTGCTGATCGGTGCTGGTACCGTACTGACAACAGAGCAAGTGGACATTGCGATTGACGCGGGTGTGGACTTCATTGTGAGCCCAGGTTTCAACCCAACCACAGTAAAATACTGTCAGCAACGCAACGTGACAATCGTACCGGGCGTGAACAACCCAAGCTTGGTTGAGCAAGCAATGGCAATGGGTCTCCGTACCCTGAAGTTCTTCCCTGCTGAGCCATCCGGCGGCGTCAATATGCTTAAAGCACTGACTGCAGTTTACCCAGTGGAATTCATGCCAACAGGTGGGGTAAGCCCATCTAACGTGGAAGATTACCTAGCACTGAAATCAGTGGTAGCTTGTGGCGGTACTTGGATGGTGCCAAGCGCAATGATGGACAATGGCGATTGGGATGGTATTGCAGAGCTGGTTCGTTCGGTTAAGTAAAACGCGCAGACTGCTTTAGCCTCCAAACGTTGAAAACGTAAATAGAAAAGGGTCATCAATTAGTTGATGACCCTTTTGTTTATCTGCTTAAATCAACAAAGTGATTCGCGTGTGATCATCTCATGGTAACGAATTACCACCACAGGTAACTTCTGAAATAAATCTGGAAAGGTACAACGGAAGAGGCATGTGAGCCTTTTCCAGAAATGTCGAATTTTGGAACGAATTTTCCTAAAACGCTACCTATATTGAGGTCTTTTTCCAGAAATAACTAGGTCCCAACTGGAGCTGAGTTTGATTCTGGATCAAGAGAATGATGGTCTAAATAAAACCGTCTAAAACGTTTGAGCATGTCATATGAAAATTCACTCGAACTCACGGCCGCTTCTTGACCCTCATGCTCATATTGTTCCGAATCATTTAGCAGCTGAATGTTACTGACGTTTCTCAGTGGCTCTAGGAGAGTAGTGTCAATTGTCTCAGCTATATCAAAAACGTCAGATTGATTAGATGTTGATGAGTTTGCAACGGCTATAACGCCGATTTCATAAGGAATATCATCTTTGAGCTCGGACATTGGCTTTATTTCCAGAAAAATCCCTTCAAGTTTAGGGGCTGTTTCTGTAACCCAGTCAAGAAATGTCGGAGCGTTCAATATATCGCCGATACGTGTAGCCAAAGCTTCTGGTAACCCCAACCGATTAAACTGAGCAACTTTCCAACGAACAAGCGAATTAACCTGTTCATCTGTCAATTGCGCGTCTGGTTTGATGTTACAGAGAGCATGTTTATGTACAAAAAGACGATCCTTCATCCTAAAAATTAGAGTTTGCCCTTCTGACTGAAGGGCAAACTGCCTTGGGTCTTGCAAGTCAGAATTGCTCGTTTCACCATTTTTTTGCCAACACAAAAGGCACTTAATCTGAGGAAGCTGATCTACTGCACCGTAGACAACATCACAGCTCATATTAATGACAACTACAAATGCACTCCCTGGCTTCTTGATTTTGTCTGGGTTAGGCAGCGTAATTACGTTATCTAACTCCTGCTCATCGATATGCTCTTTAAGTTTTGAATAAGATATTATGCTGCCTTGTCTCCAGCCACTTCCATCAATAGCTTGGCGTACTTCTTCATTTGTCATACGCGCAGCCAGCCTCCTGATAAGTTGTCGATATCATTGGCTTCGTGGCTTGTTTCATTTTTGGCTTTTAGACGCGCATTTTCTTGACCTGATAGTACCCTTGCAATATTGATAATCGCATCATTGTCCAGGCTCTCATTGCTGAGTAGGTCAAGATAACTCTTACCTTGCACCTGATGAGTTTTTGCTCTTTTACCAAAAGGGCGGTCATTGAATTTTGCAATATCTTTTGCAATACCGTACACAGCGAGGAGCCTTGCCAAACTATCCTCAGCTCTGACGTCACCACCTTTACGCCAGTTATAAATGGTCGCACGTTTAACCTTTAAAACTTTCTCAAGGTCTGTCATACCTAAGCCTAAAGCGCCTATAACAGTATTTACCATTTCAGAAGGTTCTAGGACGTCAGTTGATAGCTTTTCTACGGTTTTTTCTGAGGCTTTCCATTGGAGATCCCCTGAACGACCTTCTTTAAATCGTACTACCAGTTCCTTGCTTTTGTGGCTATCAAGTATGTCAAAGTGAGGTGGTTCTATTGATTGTTCCCAAAGGGCACCACCTGTTAATAATGCTGCACCTGTAACAGTCGCTATGAGTTTGTTTGCATTAGCTGATGAGCTTGTTTGAATTTCTAACATAGTATTATCCTCCAAATCCTATTGGAAAGACTTCTCCCACTCTTGCTCTGCTTTTTCTGAAAGCAAGCTCCAGAAAACTTGAGTATTTTCTTCGTATAAACCGCAAAGTCTACTGTTAATATTATCTTTTGTGAGCGGTTGTAACTCATTTGCAGTCCAAGCATGATCAATATCTACAATAGCAAATTTACTTTGACTTGGTGTTTGCCAGTGTGGTTTGTGTTCGATCTTTAAACTAACAGGATCTGGGTCTGATATATCACGAGGAAGTATATTTAACCTACCATTTTCGGGAGCTCTTTCTTCTATCTCAACTCTCAGTACACCAAAGTCAGTATTCTGAATACGCCTGTTAAAGAAAAAGGAATTCATATCAGAATTTTTCTGAAGAGGAGTTAACCAATCTTCATTTATGTATTCATTGAGCAAATGACCGTCATTGGCAATGAAAGCGTCCATATGACGAAGCCCCATGCGTCGCATTCCAGCTTGTTCAATACCATCAAACGCTTCAAAGAATGCTGTTATGACAACCTCCCACGTGGCCTTAAACTCTTCAAAGTTATTGTAAACCGTTGAACGTAATGTCAAAGACTCATTCGTCAACGTTACCCCTTGGTTGCGACTAATGTTAAGGTAATCCCAACGTTTGGTAACATGTTGTTGCACAGCAAACTCACTATCACTTTTGGGGGCAACTTCTATTTGACTAACTTCTGCTTCATGTGGAACGGAGAAACCATTCTGAAACAGCTTACTTCTAAACAATTCCATACCCTGTTCCAAGGTTGGTTTTGGTAAAGACGTAAAGCGTAAGTCAAGTAAAGCCATCACTAAAGGTGATTTCTTAAGAATGGGTTTCGTCATAATGACATCCTAATTGACACTTAAATATACACTTAAATATACACTTTTTTGTCTAAATTTACATCGCAAAGTGTGGGAGAAAACAGAATTTTTTGTAAAGATAAAAACACATACTATATGTGCGACCTCTTTGAGTTAAGCTGTCAACATATGGGGTTTTGATTCGAAATTATTCTTTGAGTGGGACGATTTTATTTCGTCTGAGCTTGGCCAAATCAGAACGAAGGTTGGCATTTTCATACTCTAAGTCATCGATGCGAGCCAGCGCCTGAACCAATTTGTCATTGAGGTGGTGCTGTGCTGCCGCAAAAAGAGCTAGCTTATCTCGCTCCGCCTCATACTTGACCTTGTAGTTATTCTTGATGCGTTTTTCTTCTTTGAGCTTAGTACGAACTGTTTGGATCTCTGGTTGGACTATTTCACCGTTGCCTGCCGTAATTTCAGTTTTGGTCTGTTTAACCTTTTCTACAAACTCAGGGTAGTAATAGCCGCTGCCATTGCCCAAGTTAGCCTCTTCCTCAACAGCGCGTACACTGAGCTTGCGGTGGGTAGGGATACGCTTTGGTTTTCCTTGTTTAATGCGCTCTAGGGCTGCTTCTAGTTTTAGGAGTGTGTTCTCGCTCTTGCTCATAAGCTAGCTACCTTCAAATCAGGTTCAAAAGGGGTAAAGGGCATATCAAAGTCAGCCATGACTTTCTCTGCGGCTCTTACTTGAGTGATGTAGTGACTTTGCTCACTGACCGAAATTTCTTCTCCAGATTCCATATATGCTACCAAGCTGTGGTGTTTCTTCTGCCACCACTTAGCTTGTTGTTCATCAATGATGCTACTACCAGACCCACAGTCCACACAGAATTGGGGAGTGACCACACCGTCCATATCGCAGTCATAACCAGATTTACAATAGCTGTGCATTGAGCCATGCAGTGTCAACTTACCATCCTTTACGGCTTTATAGATAACATCCCATGAGCTATAAATGGTCGGTACATCCCCCCGCATTTTTATGATTGCCTTACCGTATGTACCAGATAGTTTTTCATCAGAGTGCCATTGTTTAAATATTTTATTTGCTGTGGTTTCTGCATTGATTTCATCGAGTGCCTTTTGCACTTGCTCATCTACTTTCAGATCCCGTAGACTCGCCAGCTTTCCACCATTGGTGTACCACTCGGTCATCGCGAGGTATAAGTGCTTGAACTGTTGTTTTAGCGCTACTAATGTCCCTAGGCGGTTCTTGATGCAGTAAAAAGCCAAGGTGCGCCTGAACTGATGAGTTGTCATGTGCCATGGATTTCCAACAGTTACATCTTTTTTTACACGGTTAAATGAGCGAGGGTTCGACTCAAAGCATTCAGCGGAATCCTCTTCAGTGACAATGAAATTAAATTGTTTACAAAAGCGTTGTAGTCGGTGATTCCAGCCTGTAATTAATGCGGGGGGCTTGCGGCGTTTTTCAAGGTAGTTGTCATCATTTGCTTACTTATTAAGCAGCTTCTCTTTCTGGGTTTAGGTGTACTTCAC
>NZ_CANLBV010000042.1 GCF_947488985.1 uncultured Vibrio sp. | reverse complement strand
TCTATCGGATTTTTACATGTTGGTAGGATCATTCAACTGATCTGCCGATTATTGTCTTAACTGATCGGCATTAGAGCATTAAGCTCTCTCTTTTTTAAATCTATATATTAGGCTATCTACAAAGCCAATTTGTATCACTTAGAAGTGAAGTTGAATCACCGATACTATCACTGCACCCGGGCGACGAATGCCTTCAATTTCGACGCGAATCTCACGTTCAATCTCTAAGCAGTTGCGGATCGGTGTCACTTTAGTCAGCGTGCTTTTCGCGCGAACGTTACTACCCGATTTTACCGGATAAGGAAAACGAACTTGGTTCAAACCGATATTCACAACCATTTTTGCAGTTGGGAATTGAGATTTATCAGGATCTACACTGTCAGTTAAACGAGGAAGAAGTGACAAAGTCAAAAAGCCATGGGCGATGGTCGTTTTGAACGGTGAGTCAGTTTCAGCCTTTGATGGCTCAGTATGGATCCACTGCATGTCCTCAGTCACCAAACCGAATTGGTTAATGCGCTCTTGGCTAACATTGATCCAATCACCGGTATGGATAACTTCGCCAATCTGCTGGCTCAGCTCATCAAACACCAGCTGTGCTTCCGGCTTAAGTTCGATCGGCTTTTCTACTGGCATGTCAGCAGCATCTTCATTGACTGCAGGCTTTTGATAATCACGAACCCACGCAAAGAAATGGCTATTTTGCGTACGGTTCAAAAAGTCGCCCCAATAATCTCTAAGAGCTGGAGACATCCATTTCATAAACTCCGAATTTTGTGACGACATGCTGTCACCTCGATGTTTAAATAAATCAACGACCTTCATAAGAACCTCAACGCACAATAAATTTCAATTTAACTTCGTAATTTTGAAACACTTCACATTATTGTGCAAACTATTTCGAGCACACAAGTGTGCGCCGAGTTGATTTAATTAAATAAAAACAATAGCTTAATAATAAAACATCATTTTATTAGATTATGTAAGCCAGACGGTGAGCACCACTCACTTGTAAGCATTTAGTTATATAAATAGATTTTCTGTACCAACTTTGGAATAAAAAAAAGGCCTAGCGTAATGCTAGGCCTCAACATTTTAGAATACTAAATTTATCTACTCATCATCAAGAGGAATCAACTTAGTACTGCCACCGTGTGCCTTCTCACGCTTACGCTGCACGAATGCATAGAAGCCTGGAATTAGGAACGTACCTGCCAATAACACACATAGCAGACCACCAATCAGTGAAATACCTAATGAGTTCTGGCTCACGTGACCCGCGCCCGCAGCGAAGATCAGTGGGAAGATACCTAAGATGAACGACCACGATGTCATGTTTACAGCACGGAAACGCAATGTACCGCCCTTTACTGCCGCATCTTCGATGGATAGCTCGTTGTCTTCACGCTCAACCTTGGCGAACTCTACAATCAAGATCGCATTCTTCGCAGCCAAGGCGATCAACAGCACCAGGCCTATTTGCGCGTAGAGGTTCAGTGGCGTACCCGTTAGGTTCAACGCTAAGAAGGAGCCTAACGTCGCGACAGGTACCACTAAGATAATCGCAATCGGTATTGTCCAACTCTCGTATTGTGCCACCATAAACAAGTAGATGAAGATCAGAGCAAGCGCGAATGCGAAGATCGCTTGGTTACCGGCTAATACCTCTTGGTACGCCATGCCCGTCCATTCATACTGATACCCTTGCGGTAACACTTCTGCGGCTACACGCTGCATTGCAGCAATCGCATCACCACTTGAATAGCCTTCAGCAGGTTGACCTTGAATAACCGCACTGCGGTACATGTTGTAACGCCATGCTACATCCGGTTCAAAGATCTGCTCATGCGTCACCAAGGTGCTAAGCGGGATCATTTCACCTGATGATGAGCGAACATGGAATCGTTGCAAGTCATCCATTCCACTGCGGTGCTCACTATCTGCTTGCATGGTTACGCGGAAGTTTTTACCAAACATGGTGAAGTCGTTCACGTACGCTGAACCAAGATTACCTTGCAGTGTTTGGAAGATCTCCGACAACGGAATGCCAAGCTGCTGAGCTTTTTCACGATCAATATCAACATAGTAGTGAGGTACGTTCGCTCGGAATGTACTGAATGCGTGTGAAATTTCAGGCTGTTTAGACGCCTCAGTAATCACATCATTCATCACCATTGCAAGATCAGTACGGCTACGACCTAATGTATCTTCGAGAACAAACTCAAAACCCGATGCGGCTCCCATGCCCGGTACCGCTGGAGGTCCCATTGCAAATACAATCGCCTGAGGAAGTTCTGTTGCCGCTCGGGCATTGATGCGCTGCGAGATAGCATGCGCTGAATGCTGGCCATCCAGTGCGTTACGGGTGTCCCAATCGTGTAGTTTAATAAACATCGACGCACCGTTCGAAGCCGAAGCGCCCGTCATGAATGCGTAGCCATTCACCAGTGATACGCCATCAACACCCGGCTCCTGCTCAACCATCTCTAGCAGTTGCTCAGTCACACCTTCTGTACGAGACAGTGATGCGGCATCCGGCAGTTGCACGTTAACCAGCAAAATACCTTTATCTTCTTGCGGTACGAACGCCGTTGACGTCGTCTTGGCGAAGTAGGTCACGGCAACCAATGCCACCACGAAGAAGGTAAACAGCAGAACCCCTTTCTTAACCAAGAAGCCTGCAACCTGACCGTATTTGTTGGTGATAGACTCTAAACCACGGTTGAATGCCTGATACCAACGAGCAGTATTCCCACCACCCTGCTTAAGAACCAGTGAACACAATGCCGGAGAAAGCGTAAGCGCGTTAATCGATGAGATAACAACCGCAATACAGATAGTCAGAGCAAATTGTCGATACATGATACCGGTAATGCCGGGCAGCATCGCAACTGGAATAAATACCGCTAACAGTACCAAGGTGGACGTAATAACCGGACCGGTTACTTCCTTCATCGCGATCAGTGTGGCTTGACGGGGTGAAATCGTTGGGTCTTTCGCCATCGTGGTATCAACGTTCTCGATAACCAAGATCGCATCATCGACTACAATACCAATCGCCAAGATCAAACCAAACAGCGTTACTGTGTTAATGGTAAAACCGGTCATCTGCATAACGGCAAAAGTACCAATTAAAGACACCGGAATCGCAACCACAGGGATCAGCGTTGCACGTGCACTACCCAAGAACAGGTAGGTTACTGCGATAACAAGCAAAATAGCTTCAATTAATGTTTTCACTACCCCTTTGATCGATTCCGCAACAAAGACGGTTGTGTCATAGCTGGCTTCATAAGCTATGCCTTCAGGGAAGCTTTCACTCAAACCGTCCAACATCGCCATTACGGCTTGACCACTTTCTAATGCATTGGCATCAGACTGTAATGACAACGCAACAATAGAAGCATCTTGACCACGGAACTTACCGTTACCGTCGTAGAATCTTTTACCCAGCTCAACACGAGCTACGTCTTTTAGGTAGACCGTTGAGCCATCTGTACTCGCACGAAGCACCACGTTTTCAAACTCAGAAACAGACTCTAAGCGCCCTTTCGTCACCAAGTTAAACTGAACTTCTTGAGCATTATCATATGGTGCAGCGCCGATACGACCCGCAGCAACTTGAACATTTTGTTCAGCCAGAGCCGATTGAACATCTGAAGTGGTCAAGTTAAGGTTGGCCATCTTTTCAGGGTCCAACCAAACACGCATTGCGTATTCACCACCACCTAAGACATTGACCTCACTAATACCGGTCACACGGGCTAACTGGTCTTTGACGTTAAGGTTAATGTAGTTGATTAAGAACTGATCATCGTATTTCCCATTGGGCGAATAGAAGTTCAAAACCATCAGCATGTCTGGAGAACGCTTTTTAACCGTAACGCCGACCATTCTAACTTCTTGCGGAAGCTTTGATTCGATCTGAGCAACACGGTTTTGCACGTTGACCTGAGCCATATCTGGGTCAGTACCCACATCAAAGGTAACATTTAGGCTATACGAACCATCATTAGCACTTTTGGAAGACATGTAGATCATGTCCTCTACCCCGTTGACTGAGGTCTCTATGGGGTCTGCGATTGCTTGTTCGACAACTTCTGCACTCGCACCAGCATAAGATGCAGAAACGCTCACAGAAGGAGGGCTGATGCGTGGATATTCCGCGACAGGTAAGATAGAAAGAGAAATTGCACCCGCCAGCGTTAATATAATCGAGATAACAAGGGCAAACTTCGGCCTTTGAATAAAGAAACGACTCAACATAAATGCGCCCCTTACTCTGCTTGTTCTGCGGCTGAAGGCTGAATGCGCACAGCCATACCATTACGTACTCGCTGTAAGCCTTGCGTGATCACGACGTCATTTTTATCTAATCCAGAACCAACAATCACACCACCTTCAACTTGTCGACCCAATTCAATGTTTCTGCGCTCAGCTACTGGTTCAGCATCACCTTCAACCAACAGCATCACAAAGTCGCCTTCGAGATCGGTTTGAACCGCGCGTCGAGGAATGGTGAAGACATCGATAGCTTGCTTCTCACGTAAATCTACGCGGACGTGTTGACCTGGCAATAATTGCTGCGTTGGGTTATCCGCAATTGCACGCATTGCGATCGTACCCGTATCTAAGTTGATGCGGTTGCCCAAGAAGTCAAGCTGACCTAGATGCTCAAATGCTTCACCGTTCTCCAGTATGATCTGAACTTCAACACCTTCAGAGTCGCTGCTGCCATCGCCTTCAATGCGATCCATACCGAGCTCTATACGTTCACGCTCACTAATGCTAAACGAGGCGTGGATTGGGTCTAGACTGACCAAAGTAGTTAGCACACCAGAAGAAGGGGAAAGTAAATCGCCCTGGCTGACCTTACTATCACTGATTCGACCAGAGAAAGGCGCGACAATTTGGGTGTGAGAAAGTTGTACATTCGCGGCGTTTAACTGAGCTTGGCTGGCTTCAAGTTGTGCTTGAGAGCCTAATAAAGACGCAGTCAGAGCATCAAATTCCGATTGAGAAATACTGCCTTTGGGAAGTAGGTTCTTACCACGGTTAAAATCAAGCTCGGCTTTTTTAAGATTGGCATTAGCTTGAGCAACGGCTGCTTTTGCACTAGCAACTTCAGCTTCAAATGGTGAAGGTTCGATCGAGTAAAGCAACTGTCCCTTTTCAACCATTTGTCCTTCCTGAAAATGACGGCTTGCTAGATAACCAGAAACCTGTGCAATGATCGCCGTATCTTCCACCGCTTCAATACGACCAATGTACGACTTGCTTTGTTGATGTGGGATAACATTAACATCCTGTACAGCAACGATGGGTAAAGGCGCTTGCTTGGCATTTTGAGCATCTTGCCCGCAGCCAGCAAGGATAAAAGAGCTCGTCAGAGCCGTTAGGATTAATTTTTTACGCATAGTTATCTAGTCACTTTGAGAAATTTAACACGATAAAAGTACATAACACGATGTTCTAGAATGTCCGGAGATTATCAATTATAGCTTTAAAAGCGTTTCAAAGTGTTACGTATAGCCGAATTGTACATAACAAGGTTACAAATAGACAATAAAGTCACCTCGTTGTTCCCTTTCTCTATATTAGCAACTAGGTATATGAGCTAACATCATGTATCTTCGTAAATAAGCATTCATATTTAATGACTTAAGGTAATTCGCATGATTTCAAAATGGGCTAAACGCTTTTATCAAATGGCTGAGCTTGTGGCGTCTTGGAGCAAAGACCCATCGACTCAAGTGGGTGCTGTGATCACCCAACACAACCGCATCGTTTCCGTCGGCTTTAACGGCTATCCTCATGGCGTATCTGACAGTGCTGATACTGACGAGCGTGAGATGAAATACCTAAAAACACTGCATGCCGAAGAAAATGCAATCTTGTTTGCCAAGCGTGATTTAGACCGTTGTGAAATCTGGGTGACTCATTTCCCTTGCCCAAACTGCGCAGCGAAGATCATCCAAACGGGGATCTCTGCGGTTCACTGCCCAGAGCAAAGTGAAGATTTCCTTTCTCGATGGGGCGATAAAATCAAGGTCAGTCAAGATATGTTTGAACAAGCTGGGGTGCAAGTCGACTGGCTGCCACTCGCGGATCTAGATTAGCGATTTATATTCTCCCTAAATGGCCATTTTCATTACAGCCAACAAATTTTTATCATATAAAACAAATAACTAGGGCATATACAAAAGCACCCACGAAGTAAGTGGGTGCAAATAGTAAGTGCAAACACAATGAATTTGCGTATTACAAACTCATACAGCTTCACTAAGAGTCATGTTACCTCTCATAAGCGTATTCGTTCTCACGTTTTTAGAGCGCTATTTTTTGATCATGCATTTTTTTGATAGTGCATTGCCGTACGCTGAGACAGCTCAACGATCACTTTCACCGCCTGTTCCATACCTTGAATGGTAATGAATTCATGAATACCGTGGAAGTTATAACCACCAGTGAAGATATTCGGGCACGGTAGTCCCATGAATGACAAGCGTGCGCCGTCGGTACCACCTCGAATAGGCTTGATCAGTGGCTCAACATCACATGCAACCATCGCTTGTTTGGCTAATTCGATAATGTGTTGATGAGGTTCAACCATCTCTTTCATATTGAAGTAGCTATCGGTAAGCACTAACTCGACACGTCCCTTCTCCAAACGCGCGTTTAACTCATCCACTTTTTGCTGCATGAATGCCTTACGCTTTGCGACACCTTCACGCTCAAAGTCACGAATGATATACGCAAGCTCAGAACGTGCGACGCTCATGTCAGCCGATGTCAGGTGATAAAAACCCTCATAGCCTTCAGTACATTCTGGCGTTTCTTGTGCTGGCATCATCAGTTGGAATTGAGCCGCGATATTCATCGCATTGACCATTTTGCCTTTTGCAGTCCCCGGGTGAACGTTCACACCATGGCAGATAACCTGAGCGCTGGTCGCGTTGAAGTTTTCATATTCCAACTCGCCTACTGGTCCACCATCAATGGTGTACGCCCACTGCGCACCAAACTTTTCGACATCAAACCGATCGGCGCCACGGCCGATCTCTTCATCTGGTGTAAAACCGATACAAATATTGCCGTGTTTAATCTCTGGGTTTGCTTTGAGGTAGGCAATCGCACTGATGATTTCTGCAATGCCAGCCTTGTTATCGGCCCCCAATAAGGTTGTACCATCGGTCGTAATAAGATCATGTCCATGCAGTGTATCAAGATCAGGGTATTGACTTGGGTTTAGGCATGCACCACTTCCCCCTAGCTCAACAATTCCACCTTGGTAATTGTTGATCACCTGCGGCTTCACGTTAGCACCCGATGCGTCAGGCGCGGTGTCCATATGCGCAACAAAGCCAATCGCTGGCACTGCATAATCGACATTCGATGGCAGTTTCGCCATCAAGTAACCATTTTGGTCTAAAGACACGTCAACTAAACCCAATGCGATCAGTTCTGATTGCAACACTTCAGCAAAGGTGATTTGACCCGGTGAACTTGGGCACTGCTGGTTAGCAGGATTGGATTTAGTATCAAAAGTAACGTAATTCAGAAAACGTTCTACAAGCTTTTCCATATTTCATCTCACCATGGATTCAATGACTGACTTATCGGTCGTATTGTTTGCTGAGCCAGTCGTACCTTTTTAAGGTTCTTCCAAGCAGCGTCGCAATAAAATACACAGTGTAATCAAGTGCAGCCGATAACATAAAAGGCTATCTTACGCCGCTTGCTATGCTTGTAATTGCTCTAAATCATGGTTGTGCGAAATTAGATGAGCTTCCTATACTTAAAATAGAGGGCTTCGTCAGTTGCCCCTAGCACAAGGATGAAACACGATGACTTTGTACACATTCTACGCCCTCCGCTCTCAGCCTAAAAAAAGTACAAAGTGGATGATGATCACTATTTACCCTTGATGCAGAATTTGGCATACGTTACACGGAGACACAATTATGACGATTAATAAATATTTCATTTTTTCGCCTCAAGCCTCTGAGGAAACACTTCAATCCATTTCGACAGAAAAAGAACTGCAACGGCAGGAAGCACTCAAGAAAGCCCAAACCCAAGGCGGGTTTGATAGCAACGCTGACTAGTCACTTTATCGCCCCCACTTGTAAAACAGCTCTATGCGATTTGTTATAGAGTTGTTTTAGTGAAATCTCCCCCCGTTTCTGCTTCTACTTCTACTTCTACTTCTACTTCTACTTCTACTTCTACTTCTACTTCTACTTCTACGATAAAAAATAAGAAAAAGCTCCCTCTAGTAAACCAGTTAAAGCCATACCCTGTACTGCGATTTTGTGCTAATAATTCACGCTCGCTTTATTCTTCACTCGCCCTCTATCAAAACCATCATGCGAGTATTAGAAAGCCTAACAATAGGAATCCAGAACGAAATGGAATATGCAAAACTAGGAAGTAGTCAAATCCCCGTCTCCCGGGTCTGCCTTGGTAGCATGACTTGGGGTCTGCAAAATACGCAACAGCAAGCCGACCAACAGATTGAGTACGCACTCAGTCAAGGTATTAACTTCATCGATACCGCAGAAATGTATGCGGTTCCACCTTCTCCAGAGACCTATGGCAAAACAGAAGCGATCATTGGTAACTGGTTAGCGCGCAATCCACAGCGTCGCCAAGAATTAATCATTGCGAGTAAAATTGCTGGCGCTGGCCTGCCGTGGGTTCGAAATGGAGGCCCAATAACAGGTGAAGCCGTAATCGCAGCCGTTGATGCATCATTAAAACGCTTACAAACAGACTATATCGACCTTTACCAACTTCATTGGCCAAATCGCACAACGCCTCACTTTGGTAAGCACTTCCCAAATCACATTCGATTCAGTGATATTGACCGAAAGCAACATGAAGCTGGGATGTTGGAAATCCTACAAGCACTGGCAAGCTGTATTAAAGCGGGTAAAATTCGCCATGTCGGACTTTCAGATGATTCTACTTGGGGCATTAACACTTACCTCAAGCTGAGTGAAAAGCACGATTTGCCACGTATGGTTTCGATTCAGAATGAATTTAGCTTACTGCACGCAAAAGACTGGCCATATCTGATTGAGAACTGTGTGCATGAAGATGTCGCTTATCTGCCATGGTCACCTTTAGCTGCAGGCATGTTAAGTGGAAAGTACATAGACGGCGCAAGACCGGAAGGTAGCCGTTGGACTTACATGCAACGCAAAGGCATCTTCCGTGATACTGAATCTGCCAATGAAGCGGTAAAAGGTTATGTTGAAGTGGCGAATGCTCACGGATTCACGCCGAGCCAGTTGGCATTGGCTTGGTGTAATCAAGTTGATGGAGTGACTTCCACTATCATTGGTGCAACCACTATGGAGCAGCTAAAAGAGAACGTAGCCGCTTTCAGTAAACCGCTATCAAAAGAGATCCTGACTGATATCAACACGGTCTTTAAGCGCTACCCTGCTCCGTATTAAGCTGTCAGTTCAGCTTAATTTAGGAAAGTAAATTCCATAAGAGCGCGCTATTTAGTGCGCTTTTCTTTTTTAAGTGGGTTGCTTTTGCTTTTTATGTGGATCGCATTGAGCCATCACGCTTTTGGTTCGCTAACCTTTGCTCTATAATGCGCGGGCTTATATCTAGGATAAAAACATGATTTCAAAAAACCAATTAAAACTCCTTCGTGCTTTGGGCCAAAAGAAACAACGTAAAGCCCACGGCCTGTTTCTAGTTCAAGGTGAAAAGAACGTTCTTGAGCTGTTCAATAGTGACTTAGTGGTGAAGAACGTCTTTGCTACCGCTGATTTCTTATCTGAAAATCATGCTTCACTGATTGAGTTTGATTGTGTTGAAGCCTCGCTGGATGATCTAACCAAAGCAAGCACTTTGGTTAGTAACAACGCAGCGATTGCGGTTGTTGAGATCCCAACGTTTGAACTACCAGAAGCCACAGGGCTGATGATTGCTCTTGATGGCGTTTCAGACCCTGGCAACCTAGGTACGATCATTCGCGTAGCAGACTGGTATGGCATCAAGCATATTGTGGTAAGCCGTGATTGTGCAGACCCATACAACCCTAAGACCATCAGCGCGACTATGGGCAGCTTCGGCCGCGTACACGTCAGCCAAACAGATTTACCTGCCTACTTAGAGCAAGCGAACCTACCCGTTTACGGCGCTTTCTTAGAAGGCGAAAGTGTTCATAAGACAGAGTTTACTGCCAACGGCATTTTGTTGATGGGTAGCGAATCTCACGGTATTCGCGAACATGCGGCTAAATTCGTAACGGATAAGATTACGATTCCAGCGTTCGGTGGTGCGGAGTCTTTAAACGTTGCGATGGCGACAGGCATCATCCTCGACAACATGCGTCGTCAGCATAGCTAATCAATTCAAGATTAAACGGCTAGTTAGAATTAGCGGATATAAAGAGCAAGACTCCCTATCTTGCTCGTCCCTCGCAGTAGGGAATGACGTAGAACAGAGGTTCGAGGCAAAGTGCACATCAGCCGTCATCCTCAAGAAGGAGGGACGACTGAGTTGGGGATCTTTTTTAGATAAGGTTTATTTCAAGTAACAAAGTTACTTTTCTAGCATTGCCAACTTATCCGACACGCCATTCCACTTTTCAGCGTCATCCATTGGTGCTTTGACTTCCGTTTGTACCGGCCAGATCTCAGCAAGCTCTGCATTCACTTCAATAAAAATCTTTTGATCTTCTGGTAGATCGTCTTCTTGGAATATCGCTTGAGCATCACATTCAGGTACACATAGCCCACAATCAATACATTCGATTGGGTTAATGACCATGAAATTGGGGCCTTCATGGAACGCATCTGCGGGACACACTGCCACACAGTCTGTGTATTTACATTGAATACAGTTATCGCCTACGACAAATGCCATGCTGCTCTGCTCTATAAGTTAGTCAAAATTGAAGAATGGGGATAATACTCATCCCAAAGCAAAATTCAACATCATACCGCTCTAATATCATGTCTATTTTCTCCATGCTTTCAAATTAGTATGACAGATAAATCAATTTCTCGTAAAATGCGCGCCATTGTGAGCTTGCCACTTCTTTTCAGCACTAGCGCGACTAAAGCTCTAGGCATAGAAGTGATCGAGCTAAGACACCTATAAAACGAGACATCAAAATGATACGTTTAACCGAAATTAAACTCCCTCTAGACCATGAAGAGTCAGCGATTCAAGACGCTATTGAAGCGAAACTTGGTATTCACTCTGATCAGGTTCTCTCTTTTAATATCTTTAAACGTGGCTACGATGCTCGTAAGAAATCAAAGATCTTACTTATCTACACGCTTGACGTTCTCGTTGAAAACGAAGCTGAGTTGTTAGAACAATTCATTAGCGACCCGCACGTAAAAGTGACGCCTGATATGGAGTACAAATTCGTTGCTAAAGCGGCTGAGAACCAAACTGAGCGCCCCGTGGTTATCGGTTTTGGTCCTTGTGGTCTATTCGCTGGCCTAGTGCTTGCTCAAATGGGTTTCAACCCAATCATCGTTGAGCGTGGTAAAGAAGTTCGTGAACGTACTAAAGATACCTTTGGTTTCTGGCGTAAGCGTACCCTGAACACTGAATCAAACGTGCAGTTTGGTGAAGGCGGCGCTGGTACCTTCTCTGACGGTAAATTGTACAGCCAAGTAAAAGATCCAAAACACTACGGCCGTAAAGTAATCGAAGAGTTCGTTGCTGCGGGTGCACCAGAAGAAATTCTTTATGTCAGTAAGCCGCACATCGGTACCTTTAAACTGGTTACCATGATCGAAAAGATGCGTGCTTCTATCATTGAACTCGGCGGTGAAATCCGTTTCAGCACTCGTGTTGACGACGTTCATATGGAAGACGGTCAAATCACTGGCCTAACGCTTTCTAACGGCGAAGAGATCAAATCTCGTCACGTGGTATTGGCTGTTGGCCACAGTGCTCGTGATACGTTTGAAATGCTGTATGAGCGTGGCGTTTATATGGAAGCGAAACCTTTCTCTGTTGGTTTCCGTATCGAACATAAACAATCAATGATCGATGAAGCTCGTTTCGGTAAGAACGCAGGCAACCCAATCCTAGGTGCTGCGGACTACAAACTTGTCCACCACTGTAAGAATGGCCGCACGGTATACAGCTTCTGTATGTGCCCAGGTGGTACTGTAGTAGCAGCAACCTCTGAAGAAGGCCGCGTAGTCACTAACGGCATGAGCCAATACTCTCGTGCAGAACGTAACGCAAACAGTGCGATCGTGGTAGGTATCGACCCTGAGCGTGATTACCCAGGTGATGCATTGGCTGGTATCCGTTTACAACGTGAACTGGAAAGCGGCGCTTATGTTCTTGGCGGTGAAAACTACGACGCTCCTGCACAGAAAATCGGTGACTTCTTGAAAGGTCGCGATCCAAGTGCAATCGGTGAAGTCCAACCGTCATTCACACCAGGTATCCACCTGACTGATATTTCAAAAGCGCTACCTGATTTTGCTATCGAAGCGATTCGAGAAGCAATCCCAGCGTTTGATAAAAAAATCAAAGGCTTTGCAACACCAGATGGCCTACTAACAGGGGTTGAAACTCGTACTTCTTCTCCTGTATGTATCAAGCGTGGCAAAGACTTCCAAAGCATCAACCTGAAGGGCTTCTACCCTGCAGGTGAAGGCGCAGGCTACGCAGGCGGCATCCTGTCTGCAGGTATCGACGGTATTAAAGTTGCGGAAGCACTGGCACTGTCTATGGCAGAACAGAACCAAGCTGAGAAAATTGAAATAGCTTAGATAATAAAGCTCAACCAATACTGAAAATCCAGTGCCTCAAACGCACTGGATTTTTTACGAGCCTGTGACTAGCGGTACACAAGCAACATGGTAGAATGCCGCCATTGGTCTTATCCTTGTATAAGATTGTTTAACCTTTCCTACGCTATTTCTGAACACTTACTGTGATTGATATTAGCCTAATCATACCGAGAAACTTATGCCATTTTCCAAGCTTGGATTAAGCTCACCTATTGTTAAAGCCGTTGCAAAACAAGGCTATGAAAAGCCAACCTCGATTCAAGAAAAAGCTATTCCGATTGTACTTTCTGGCAAGAACCTGATTGCAGCAGCACAAACAGGTACCGGTAAAACGGCGAGCTTTGTCCTCCCTATCTTAGAAATGCTAAGCAAAGGGGAAACGCAGCGTAAGAAACGTATCCGTGCCGTTATCCTAACGCCAACGCGTGAGCTTGCGGTTCAGGTTGAACAAAACATTACCAAATACGCTAAATTCTTAAACCTGACATCACTAGCGATGTACGGTGGTGTATCGTACCAGCACCAAAAAGATCGCCTGATTGAAGGTGTAGACATTCTGGTGGCAACACCGGGACGTTTGATCGACATGTATGGTCAGCGCGCCGTTCACTTTGATGAAGTGGAAGTACTGGTTCTAGATGAAGCAGACCGCATGCTAGACATGGGTTTCATTGAAGACATCAACAAGATCATCGCGCGTCTACCACAAGACATTCAAAACCTGTTGTTCTCAGCAACGCTTTCAACGCCAGTGCGTGCGCTAGCGAAAAGTGCGATCAGTGAAGCAGAAGAGATCTCAATTGCCAAGACCGACGCCTCTAAAGCGAACATTGAGCAATGGTTGGTGACCGTAGATAAAGACCGTAAGTCGGCACTATTGAGCCACATGATCACCGAAGGTAATTGGGATCAAGCGCTTATCTTTATCGAAACCAAGCATGGTGCGGCTAAGTTGGTGGCTCAACTTGAAAAGCGTGGCATTCAGGCTGAAGCTTTCCACAGTGGACGCAGCCAAGCGATCCGTGAAAAGATCTTAGCTGACTTCAAGAAAGGTCGTTTAAAGTACTTGGTAGCGACTGGCGTTGCTGCTCGTGGTATCGATATCGATAACCTAAGCCGCGTAGTGAACTACGACCTGCCTTTCCCTGCAGACGACTATGTTCACCGTATTGGACGTACTGGCCGTGCTGATGCATCTGGTGAAGCAATCTCTTTCTTATCAAAAGACAACTTCAAGAACCTATGCATTATTGAAAAGCGTCTTGGTCACCTGATTGAACGTCGTGTCGTGGAAGGTTTCGAACCACGCAAAGAAGTGCCAATCTCAGTGCTGAACTTCGTTCCAAAAAAGAAAAGAGAACAGCAAGAGAAAGAAAGCAAGTAACTATCAAAGCTTAACTAGCAGCGATAACGTGTTAGCCGATGTATTACTTAAACGAAGCCCCATGTGGCTTCGTTTTGTTCTTTGATATAACAGATAGAACAGAGGTATTGAGATGATTACTCCTATCGCAACGAGATTAACCCGAGGCCAAGACCTAAAGCTTGAGATCCAGAGACTAGTGACAGCACATGGTGTCGCTGCAGGCTCTATTGCATCTTGTGTCGGTTGTGTCTCTCAACTCAATATTCGTTTAGCTAATGCCAACAACACCAAGCTAGTCCAAGCGCCATTCGAAATCGTCTCTGTGATGGCAACGCTAACCCCGAACCACCAGCATGTTCACCTATCCGTAGCCGATGAGAATGGCAATGTAATTGGCGGACATTTACTTGAAGGAACAATAATCGCAACCACGGCTGAACTGATCGTTCACCGCTACGATACTTTGACCTTCAACAGAGAGCATGATGATACGACGGGTTACACTGAGCTCACTATCAGCAGTGACACATAATCGCTTCACTGATAGCAACACCAAGCACCTCATATCAAGCGATACCACCCAATAGTAATTAGGAAACATGATGGTTCCAAACTCCGCAGACTCCGTTATCGTTCTCGATTTCGAAACCACAGGCTTATCACCAAACATGGGTGACCGAGCGATTGAAATCGGTGCGGTGAAACTCGTTAACGGCGAAGTCGTCGACACCTTCCAACAACTCATGAACCCAGGGTTTCGTGTCAGTGGATTCATTGAAGGTTATACCGGAATCACTAACCGTATGTTAAGCACAGCGGCCAGTTGCAGTGAAGTGATGGATGAATTTGCTGACTTCATTCAAGACAGCCAACTCGTTGCTCACAATGCATCGTTTGATAAGCGCTTTCTTGATGCTGAGTTAGATAATATTAACCGACACTACAATGGACAGTTTGCCTGCTCAATGCTGATTGCTCGTCGTCTAATCCAAGATGCACCGACTCATAAGCTAGGCGACCTTGTGCGTTTCAAGAACATCGACAACGACGGTACTTTCCACAGAGCGTTAGCCGACTCAGAAATGACCGCAAGGCTATGGCTATTAATGATTGATGAACTGCAAAGCGACCACGGCATTCAACAACCGAGCTTTCAATTGATGCAGAAAATATCTAAGACAGCGAAAGGCTCTATCCCAAAGCTGTTAATGAGTAATCGAGGTTAAAACCCTTACCATATGATAATGTTTGACAGGCTGATGGGGTTAACACGCTCAGCCTTTCTATTTCTTAACGAAGCTTACTTATACCCTACTCCTGCAGTGTCACCAGTGTAGATTTGAGACTTTCTAACTCATTCATGAAATAAGACCATTGTTTATCACTACTGATTGCGGCGATATCCACCAAGAATTTGGCTGATGTCTGCATGTTCTTATTAAGCTTAGATTCCAATTCGTCTGGATAATAAGCTTCGTTATTCAGAAGCAAGTTCATAATAATTGGCTGAGCGATATGTAGGTCACTCTTCTTTTCCATCAGAGTTGTGAGATCTTGGTAGGTATTATTTTGATATTGGCGCCAGCTATCATTGGTATTTACCCACTCTTGAGACCAAGTAAAAATAATCTGTTTTTGTTCTTTCGATACCGATCCTAGCCATCGCTCTAGTCTCTCTTCTATTCGATTTCGATATCGCTCTCTGGAATCTTCGTCATTCAACGACAATCTTTCTTTGTAATAGTCTTGCTGCTTTTCTCTAAAGTTCTTTAAGAACTCGCTATCTTGCTCAGGGCTAAGTTGCATACTCAAGGCGTAAATATCTGGAGAAAATTGAGTGATGACAGCTCGAACATGATTTTTAGTTTGTTCAATTTGGTCAACGATAAACTCTGTCTTCAGTGTGGAACGATCAACCTTTTCAATCGCTTCGAGTTGCGAAATATACAAGGTTAGCTGAGTCTGTTTGTGCCATTGTTGTAACTCGTTGAATCGCTCCTCAAGCTCTGATTCTTGGCTGTTTGAGAGGGAGACAAAATCTTCAATGTAGCTGACGGCAAACCAACCAAGATTATTATAGGCAAACTTTGTCCCACAGCCGGTAAATAGCGCACAAACTAATAAAACTATCCAGCGGCAATTTCTCATTACACCCTCTCAACACACTTTTCAGAGCAACGAAGCTATCAAGCTACCCTCTAAGGTTAGTCTTAATTGACTACTATCGTAAAAACTTTCAGATAATTGAGACTTCACCTTGCTAAAATACTCAGTTAGACAAATGATTAAACAAAAACCATTACAAACAATGATGTCAGATGGCTTAAATTCTTAATATGAGATGCAAAATCTAAAAAGGCACGAATCTTGCTTGTTTTTGAGTAACGAATATTTGGGAGGCAAGTTATGGCCGCTATTCCTCATCAAACAAGCGAATTAGAATATGAGCTTTGTTATTTTTACGATGGGAAAATAACCACAATGACAATATTTGCTAATAATCGACAGGAAGCGATGGCGTGGTATCTTAGCGAAGGAAATCATATCAACGATCTCTATTCAATCAGACCGGATACGTAAACCTCTGGCAAATAGCCTTGGTTGGCAAACCTTAGCCAGATGAAATGATTGTAGAGTACCTAAAACTGCAGGTACCTGAAACATTGTCGGGTATCTGAAGCATTATAGGTTTAAACATTGTGGAATACCCTTTACTGCGCAGCTTATCAGGCACATTGTGCAGTAAAGGGCTGCCGTTTCGAATTACTTAAGAATTCGTGCGCGGAATTGACGACCCTTCATTTTACCTGATTCGATCTTGTTCAGTGCTTTCTTAGCGACAGAGCGTTCTACAGCAACGTAAGCGCGCATTGCGAACAAGTTGATCTTACCTACTGATTTACCATCAATACCACCTTGACCAGTCAATGCACCAAGAATATCGCCTGCACGAAGCTTAGCTTTCTTACCGCCATCAATCTGAATGGTCACCATGTTTGAGTAGTACGGCTTAGCAATTGGTTTTGCTGGCAATTCAGATGGTTCGATTGGCATGTCCATGTACTCATCAATTTGAGCAACACGGTACATCTCTTTTTCGCTAAAGAAGCTGATAGCGACGCCTTTGCTTCCTGCACGGCCTGTACGACCAATGCGGTGTACGTGAACTTCAGGATCGCGAGACAATTCAAAATTGAATACAGCATCTAGATTATCTACATCAAGACCACGAGCCGCAACGTCTGTCGCCACTAGAATCGAGATCGTTTTGTTTGAGAACTGAACCAAAGCTTGGTCACGTTCACGCTGCTCCATGTCGCCATGAAGTTCGATAACGCTAAAGCCACGGTGGCTTAGCTCATCGTTTACGTTCTGCACTTCTTTCTTAGTGTTGCAGAATACAACCGCTGATTCTGGTTGATGATGCAACAATAACAGCTCTAGTGCGTCATCGCGCGCTTCTGAACCTTCTAACTTATAGAAGTGCTGCTGAATGCTTGAGTGGTCGTGTGTTGACTCAACCTTCACCATTTCAGGGTTACGCATGATGCGATCGGCAACCGATTTGATCTGTTTAGGGAAAGTCGCACTGAATAATAGAGTTTGACGATCTTTTGGAGCGGCTTCAATCACTGCATCCAAAGCGTCTTGGAAGCCCATTTCTAGCATGCGATCGGCTTCATCTAACACTAGTGTGTTCAGCTCAGATAGATCAATACGCCCTTTCTCAAGGTGATCAAGAATACGACCCGGAGTACCAACAAGAATGTGTGCGCCATGCTCTAATGAACCAATCTGTGGGCCCATAGGCATACCACCACAAAGTGTCAGCACTTTAATATTGTGAATACCGCGAGCAAGAGTACGGATCTCTTTTGCTACTTGGTCTGCAAGTTCACGAGTCGGACATAGCACTAAAGACTGAACACGGAAACGCTTAACGCGTAAGTTCTGCAGCACGCCTAAACCAAAAGCAGCTGTTTTACCTGAACCCGTTTTACCCTGACCGATAACGTCCTTGCCATTTAGGATAGTAGGAAGACTTAACGCTTGGATCGGCGTCATTTCAGTATAACCAAGAGAATCTAACGTATTTAGAAGCTCTGGTTTAAGGGCGATTGAAGAGAATTTTGAAGTGCTCAATGGAAATATCCAACTGGTGAAAAACAGAGTGCATTATGAGTGTTTTTGAAAATTATTCCACCTTAATCACAGTTTTGAAGAAACATGTTAGGCGAACACAAAAAAGCCAGCTTTGTTAGCTGGCTTTTGCTGCTATTCGAATTGCTTTCTATGGCACACCGTGGCCTTTAGATGCCACCCATACGCGATACCACTGCTCGCGCGTCAGTTCGATTTTCAGTGCATCAACAGCCGTCTTCACACGCTCAATCTTACCTGAACCAATAATCGCAATAGGATTAGACGGTAAACGGCGAACCCAAGCGTAAATCACTTGATCAATGCTGTCGGAACCCACTTCTTTGCGAATCGCTTCGAGTTCATCTCGAACACGAATCGCTTGTGCTGAATCGCCACTGAAGATGCTACCGCCACCAAGACAAGACCACGCCATTGGGCGAATGCGGTTCATCTGCAGTTGATCTAACGTACCATCATGGGCAACTTCAAAGTTCAGTGGGTTAATTTCAACTTGGTTGGTTACTAATGGCTTACCAAGGCGAGATTGAAGCAATTCGAACTGACGCGGTGAAAAGTTAGAAACACCAAAGTGTTTAACTTTACCGACCTTATGCAGCTCTGCGAACGCTTCTGCTACTTCATCGGCATCCATCAGTACGTCTGGACGATGAATCAGCAACACGTCGATGTCGTTAACACCGAGACGCTCTAGAGAATTATTGACGGATTGATAAATGTGCTGCGCGCTGGTGTCATAGTGATTGATCTTACGATCAGGCGTGTGATCACCACACAAGTTGATATCGCACTTGGTGACGATTTGAATACCCTGACGAAGGCTCGGCTCAAGAGCGAGCGCTTCACCAAACAAGGTTTCACATTGGTAATTCCCGTAAATATCGGCGTGATCAACCGTTGTGATGCCAAGATCAATATGCTGTTTAAGAAAAGTCAGACGTTGTTGCGGGGTCATACCCCACTCTGCTGTACGCCAGTATCCTTGCACCAACTCAGAAACTTCTGGGCCTTGTGGCGCTATCGTTACTCTTGCAACCATGGGTTGTCTCCTTTATCAATACTGGACGTATCCTAAGCCTGTTTTTCCAAAGGCTCAATGTTTAACAAATGACAAAGGCAACCGCTTATGAAAACTGTGAGAGCCACAGAAAAATGGGCACTTAAATCAATAATCGCTTGCTGTCAGCCTGTTAACCACTCCCCTGAAGGCTTTTCTAGCCTAATAAATAACGAAACTCTCTATAGCGTTGAGCGATTAAGTTCAACTGTTAGATTGTCACCATCACTATGTAACTGAATCCAAGGCGAAGTCGCTCTAGGAGAGGGTAAGCTAGGTACATTCCATATACTCAGCTGCTCTAATGAACCGTGTGGCGCGTTGATAAATTCGACCAGCTGTTTATCCACCTTATCGAAGCCCACACCTTCCCGCTTCGCTTGCTTGAGATTTGCGACCACATCAAACTCATCTTCCCCAATACGAATAACGCTGAGGGCAAAGCCATCTTGGCGAAGGTAAGCCTGAAGCTTTGTGTAACTCAAGTTTGAATAAGGCAAGCTTAAGCGAACCACTTCGACGTTTGAGCCCCCTAACTCCAGCTCAACATAAACATCCAGATCGTAATATTGGGTGAGGTCACTGCACAACAAAGTATCTTCAACCTCACCACAATCCATGAGCTCGATGTCATTCACATAATTTGTGCTGCTAGGCTGAGTCGGGCTAGTGTTGAATAATGTTCGCAGCCACCAGCTTTCGGTTGCTTGTGCTGAAAATGAAGCGCTATTAAGGGCCAACAACAGAGGTAAAAGTATGGTTGGAAGGTAGTTCATCAATGAGACTTATCCCTTTTGTGTAAGTAATTAAGTTGGTGTAAATAACAGGTTTCGTGGAAATCGCCGGGGTCTTGTAAATAACTGGTTCTTGTAAATAATAAGGTTCGTGCAATACGAAGATTCACACGATAGGACAAGTCGGGCGATCAAAAAAGTCCGGTATCCACCCGTACTCAACAAGAGCGCGCTAGTCATTGCCCTCACTTAACGCGAATTTAATCTCATCGGATGAAAAGCCTTTGCGGCTCAACATGGCGTAGGCCTTCGAACGTTCCTTGTGATCGTTAAGGTCATAAGATTTTTTCTGAAGCTGTTCTAAACAAGAAGAGTAAAAGTCCAATTGCTCTTCATTGATCAATCGGTCGATCAACGATGAAAGCTCAGTGGTATCGATTTGTCGCTGTCTAAGTTCTTGCTGGATAGCGGTTAAGCCTTTCCCTTTACGCGCATACTTGAGCACTTCCTTCTCCAAATCCGCTTTATCGGCCTTTATTTGGGTATTGCTTTTCAGTTCGTACGCTTGTGGATGCTGATCGATGGCGATTTTCACCTGCTGATAACTAAAGCCACGCTTTTGCAGTGCGGCGACCAGCTTTTCACGGCTCATAGTAAAGCTTGTGTAGTAGTGGTTGATGCGTTCGATCAAGATGGTTTGTTCGTCGATATTTTTTTCTGCAGAAACCTTGTGAATGGCATCAGCAATAATCGAATCAGAGAGCCCCTTCTTCTTCAGTTTCTCGACGATGTATCGAGATCCAAATTCGCCAGAAAAAGCTTGCTCCACAAATTGTTCTGCAAACACTTGGTCAGACTTGAGATACCCAAAACCTTTTAGAGTCCCTAAAGTTTCATCGATCCATTGTTGATTATCGGTTTTCACTTTGAGCTTGGCGATCAGCTCGCTTTCCGTCATGTCTCTCTGGGTTAAATGCCACATCGCAGAGTTCATCACGCTTTCGATTCGCGTCGCTTTTCTCACCGTTGTATTTCTAGTATTAGTTTTTTGCTGTAAATCATCCATTCGATTTCAACTGTATAGACTGAGCCTACCCCATCATAACTTAATTCTAAGGCAGGTGGCGTCACATAAAAGAATGCAGCTCACTATAAAGGCAGCCAATAAAAATGGACGCTTACTCAGCGTCCAATTCATATCACCTTGGGAAGGTTGACTCTCTCTAAGTTAACTCTTTGCGTATAACCTTATTTAGAACTAGCTCTCTTCGTGATTGTAAATATGCAGGTCGCGTTGAGGGAATGGGATCGTGATGCCTTCTTCATCAAAGCGTTTCTTGACGGTTTCTGTCACATCCCAATACACATCCCAGTAATCCTCGGTCTTAACCCAAGGCCTGACCACAAAATCGACCGAAGAGGTATTCAAAGTATGAAGCTTGATCATGTGCTCTGGTTTCTTCAGCACTAAAGGGTGCGCGATGATAATCTCGTTCAACACCGCTTTTGCTTGGTCGATGTCGTCTGAATAACCAATACCAAACACCATATCCACACGTCTGACACGCTCTGCGGTAATGTTGTTGATCACATCACCCCAAATCTTATTGTTTGGGATCACCAAGCGCTGGTTATCGATAGTTTGAACCGTAGTCGAGACTAAGCTCATGTCTTTTACTGTGCCTTGAACGCCTGCGACTTTGACCATGTCGCCAACATCATAAGGACGATAAATCAAAATCATCAAGCCCGATGCAAAGTTAGATAGCGTATCTTGCAACGCAAAACCAATGATGACACCCGCAACACCAAAACCGGTCAGCAGGGGTGCAAGCTCTATCCCAATTTGCGACAACGCGATAAGCAAGCCGACAAACACAACTGCTTTGGAGGCTATTGAGACAAAGAAGTCTTGCATCAATACACTAAAGTCCATTTTAGAGTGCGACACACTTTTACGAACAGTCTTACGAGCCACGTTCGCAATTAAGCGAGTGATATACAAAATACCGAGAAAAAGAGCGAGTTTAACAAAAAATGAGGGGGTGTTTTCGAGAGCCCAAGAGCTAAATGAACGCAGCCAGCTATCTAGAAGATCCATTGCGACATTCACATCCAACACATCGGCATTAATATCCCCAGTAGTTGCCAGCAATACCCCCTTGTATGAGGTGACATCCACTCCAAACGGCTCCATCAACGTGACGGTTTGCTCTAATGCCCCGGTCATCACACTGGTTCGTTCACTAAAGCGAATCAGCTCGTTTTGGATGGTCGCTTTATCTTCATCACTGACGAAAGACAAACGCGCTTCTTGAACTTGACGCTGGGTGTCAGTGTACAGAATGGCATTCGTGAGATATTTAGAGCGAGAAACAAGCGCCGTTTTGAGCTCTGCTTCAGAAGTCGCGACATCAATACCGCGCTGTTTCGACCAATTTAATGTATCAGAAAGCTGGCGATAATAGGTATCCATCATTCTAATTCGTTTCTGGCTATCCAACTCAAGACGCTTTTGTTCCTCCCCTTCCGCAGAGCGACTTTCTTTACTCATCGCCACAATCTTCGTTTCATTCAGAGCCAGCAGCTGTTGCAATAGTTTAACTTGTTGGGCAAGAACGGCATCAAGGCCCTCCTTTTTATCTGAGGTCAGGTATGAAAGAATGCCTTCACGTAAGGCTTGGTTCTTCCGACTTAATACATCTTCAAGAAATGGCTTTTCTGCATCCTCTGCCGTTTCCAGTTCTGCAAAGTCGAGCATTAGCTGCTCTTGCACTACGGCTATTTTATCGACACTTTGTGCAACACTTCCAAATGCGACTAACGCCAACATTAACCACAAGCAACGCCAACCCTTCATCATATTCTTCCCTATTATTGTCTAAATTGATCTTATAAAGCGTAGTAAAAAGAATATGAATAACAAACATTTAAAATTAATTAGCCCGATTTTTTTGCAAAAGGTTAAGCCAAATCTAAAATTTGAGAGTTCCAATCGCTTGTTATGATCTGTAGAGTACCCTCCCATCAAAGAACCATGGCCTTAACACTCCCTTTGGCGTAGGTACTTAAACGACCTAAGTGGTGTAAGGCTCACAGTGAGAGACCATAAAAATGAACAACGAACTTGATATTATCGACTCCTTAGAAGAACTCGAGCAGTTCCTAATTTCAGTGGAAGCTGGCGGTTTGGGCCTTGAAGGGGTTGAAGGCGTAGGCATGGCAACCAATAATTCAGATGGTCGTCACTTCGTTGCTGTATTCAACAGCAACCACAAAGTTCTACTTGCTCGCTGGATCACCCAAGAAGTCTTTGAAAATGGTAAAGACCTAGTGCGTAACGGCCCACGTCGTAATCACTAAGGTTACCCATTAGAAGGCTTGGAGTTCTGAACTTCAACGCTAGCGGAAGAAGCCCAATCAAATTCCTAACGAACGGTTGGGCTTTTTTGTCTCGGTTTTATCTCTCTTGTGTAGTCAATAGAACACACTTGCTAATCATATCCAGCTCAATGGAAAGCACGACTTTGGTGAACAAAGCAGCGAAGAACAAAAAAGAACAGATTATTATGAACTTAGGTGAAAATTCGATGCCTTAATCTCTGAGTTTGGCGTTTATGTGCCCCTGTGACTTTTACAATCTTATGACTTGTGGCACGCAGCAAAGTTATCTAAGCTAGCCTGCTTATAACCCGTGTAAAATACTAACTGATTCGATTACTGACTGATTTGCTGAATACAACGCTATTTTTTTTATCCCAACAGAACCGCCAACAAAAGCAATCGCTTTGGGCGCTTCTTCTTACCGGACTGGTTATTGTAACTTGTCTGGCAAGTACGCTATCTGCAAATAAAGTGACGTTTTCTAAGGCTTCTATTAGCCAATCAACACACATGGCTTCTGAAACCAGCGATCCACAAGCGACTATCGCTTCGTTTGAAAAACTGTCTGAGCTTTATGCCAGCGTTTTTGGTTCAGATGCGTCTAAGTCACTGACGGCGCCGAATTCTAGCACCTGTGACCTGAGCTCAAAAATGCTCACCTTCACCACGCCAAAAGCAGGCTGGTTGATCCCTTTCATTCTATTTATCGCTGTCGCATTCAGCCTATCACCTCATATATCGAGATTATCTAGAGACAACCATCGCTCTACTCGACCAACAAAACAACGCCTACACCTAAAGCACTGTATATTTAGAGAGTAAATAACCGGGCTATTCCACCCTTTTATTTATTTTTTGGAGATACATTTGTGTACAACACACTACTAACTAAGTTTGTCTATTCATTGGCATTCTGCATGCGTACATGCGCGAAAACTTTAGTCACTGCCATTTTGGTTATGACATCATTTAATGCTTTAGCACAGACTACAGGTTGGCTCAGCGTGCCTGAACACCCGCCAGTCAAAATGCGAATGATGTCGACAGGTGAACAGTCGGATGACGGTTTTAAGATTCAAACCGTGCTCGATGTCGTGCTCGACGGCGACTGGAAAACCTATTGGCGCAGCCCTGGCGAAGGTGGCATACCTCCAAGCTGGGACTGGTCTGGTTCAACAAACATTGAGTCGGTAGAGTGGCATTGGCCAATCCCTAAATACTACGAGCAGCTAGGCGTAATGACGCTGGGCTACAAAAAGCACGTTAGCTTTCCGGTCACACTCACACTGAAAGACAACACTAAGCCTGCCATCTTTAAGGCTTCGTTCACCTTTCCATCATGCACGAATATTTGTGTGTTAACCGATTACGATATCGAACTGTCGATCGACCCACAAACATTAGAGCTCGATGAAGAAGCCATGTTCTTGTTCAATCAAGGCATGAGCCAGTCACCACGCGAAGCAAACCGAACTTCAGTAAATGGTCTGTTTTGGGACAAGAGCAAGCAGCAACTGGTGACTAAGCTAACAAGTAAAGAAGGCTGGGATAAGCCAATGGTGTTGATTGATGGCCAAGAAGTGATTGACGACTTCTTCTCTCAACCAGCCATTCATATCACAGACAACACAATGACGGCCGTTTTCGATGTGAGTAACTGGATTGGTGACGTCGACTTAACGGATCGCACCGTTAGCGTCACGGTTTCAGATACTAACTTTGCTGAAGAGATGACGGCTCAGGTTGGCTCAGAATCTATTGCCTATCAATCAAGCAATACTAGCTTTATTGCGATGATTGGCTTTGCCTTAATTGGTGGCTTGATCCTCAATATCATGCCGTGTGTTTTACCTGTATTAGGAATGAAGCTAAACAGCATCATTCAAAACCAAGGGGCATCAAACCGACACATTCGAATCTCATTCCTAGCGTCCGCGATGGGTGTTATCACCTCGTTTGCACTCTTAGCCTTAGGTATGACAGTGCTAAAAATGGGCGGTAATGCGATTGGTTGGGGAATCCAATTCCAGAACGTTTGGTTTATCGGGTTCATGCTGATCATCACCCTACTGTTCTCAATTAACCTCCTTGGTTTATTCGAATTCAGACTGCCATCGGGTTTGAATACATGGATGGCAACCAAAGGCGACGATTCACATTCAGGTCACTTTGTTCAAGGTATGTTTGCCACGCTGTTAGCAACGCCTTGTAGTGCTCCGTTCCTAGGTACCGCCGTGGCTTACGCGCTTGGCGCAAGCTACCAAGAGCTGTGGGCTATCTTCATCGCGCTTGGTATTGGTATGAGTGCACCTTGGCTTATTTTCGCTCTGTTCCCAAGCCTCACCAAACTGTTACCAAAACCGGGCGCGTGGATGTTCAAGGTTAAGCTGGTATTTGGCTTAATGATGTTCATTACCAGTCTGTGGTTAACAAGCCTACTTAGCCCATTCATCGGTAAGTTCCCAACCATCTTGTTGTCACTGTTTATCGTGATTTCAGTACTGGTTTGGATTGGCATGGAATTGGGTCGTAAGGTACTCATACCTATCATGGCAACCACTACCTTGATGTTTGGTGCAGCTTTGATTGTCGGCAGTGTTACTGCAGATAACTGGGCGACACCTATCGTTGATGACCTTGCTTGGCAAAAGTTGGATGCGAAACAAATTCCACAATTGGTCGATGAAGGCAAAACAGTATTTGTCGATGTGACTGCTGAATGGTGTATCACCTGTAAGGCGAACAAGATCGGCGTGATTCTTCAAGATCCTGTTTACAGTCACCTACAACAAGAAGACATTGTGTTGATGAAAGGCGATTGGACAACACCAAGTGAAAGCGTCACTCAATACTTACAAAGTAACGGACGATTTGGTGTGCCATTTAATATTGTGTATGGCCCAAGCTATAAAAGCGGTATTCCATTGCCCGTGATTCTGGACAGTGACACTGTCGTTCAAGCCATCGATGCTGCGAGATAAATGATGAAGACTCCCAACAATGAAGAGAAGCCTAGCACGACCAAAGACCAGCCTGTAAAGGGTGAGGCTAAAAAGCCAAGTCGTCTTAAGAAGTGGGGAAAGGAACTGGTCTCAATGATACTGATCGTTGGCGTGGTTTCGTTTGCTATGGATTTTTATCACAGCAGAAGTATGCCTCAAGGAGACGCGATTCCAATAGTAGGCCTATCACTGCAAGGTGAGGATATTGATGTTATCGAGCTCAGTAAGAACGGTAAGCCCGTCATTGTCTATTTTTGGGCAACTTGGTGTGGTGCGTGCAAATTCGTGAGCCCGACCGTCAATAGCTTCAACGATTCTCACCAAGTCGTTACGGTCGCCCTTTCATCAGGACCGGATCAGCGAGTGCAGCACTACTTGGACGCAAAAGAGTATGACTTCCCTGTGATCAATGACCTTTCTGGGTCAATCAGCAAAAGTTGGGCCGTCAATGTCACTCCAAGCATCGTCATCATCAAAGATGGAAAGATTAGCAGTATCGCAACTGGCGTGACTTCCCCTATCGGGCTGTGGTTAAGAACCTATTTTGCATAACTCGCTTACCAAGAAAAAGCCAAGCAAACGCTGCCCGAAGGGTTCGGCTAAAAGCGTTTTACTCTTTGTTGAGGGAGATTTGCTTAGAATGACTAGGCTACTTCCCCCTCGCCGCGATTAAAACGCTTTTATTTCGAACAAAATTTAACCGCGAAAGGTCAACACGCCCTAGGCACCAACCATGATCATTAAAGATCAAATTTCACCTGGATATCTGCCTTACGATTGGCTCAAAAATAACCACTTAAAAAGCTCCCTATTCACGAAAATGTAATTTTCTAGAAATGAAACCTTAATTAACCTGCTCTAAATTAGCTTCATATCGAAATGGAGAGCACATTGCTCACGGATTTAAAATACAAGGTAAATAACTATGAAAAAGGCAGTTCTAGCTTCTGCAGTGGTAGCGGCACTAGTTTCAGGTTCATCTCTAGCAGCAACAGTTTACAGCTCTGACGGTACTGAGCTTAAGATTGGCGGTCGTGCTGAATTCCGTGGTGACTTCATTGGTTCAGGTGGTGAAGAAATCGAAGGTACAATGGAAAACAAAAGCCGTTTTCGTTTGAATGTTGGCGGCACTACAGAAATCACTAGCGACCTATCTGGTTTTGGTTTCTATGAAGCAGAACAAGGCGTAAATTCTTCAGCCGACGATGATGAAACTACTAACTTCAAACAGCGTTACATGTACGCAGGTTTTTCAGGTGACTTTGGTGCTGTCTCTGTAGGTCGTCAAGATACGGCCGCAGTTCAAATCTCAGACATGTCGGATGTTACAATTTACTCTGGTGACCAAAAAGCGTTCATCAATGCTGGTAACGAGCAGATCAACAACACGTTTGTATACGCTTACGATGCTGACGCCTTTACTGTAAAAGCAAGTTTCATTGCTGGTGAAGAAAAAGATACCGACGGTTATGGTGTTTCGGGTGTTTACACGCTACCAATGGGCTTAGGCTTTGGTCTTGGTTACTCAAGTAACGACAACGGTACTGGTAATGGCTCAGCTTCGGCTGTCATCGCAGGTATTAACTACAAAATGGATGCTTTATACCTAGCTGCTACCTACACTACAGGTGACCTAGACGACAAAGCGAATACTGAATTTTCTGGTGTGGAAGTGGCTGCTAAGTACAAATTTACCAAACAATTTGAACTGGCTGCTCTCTACCAAAAACTGGAAGAAGATGTGACTGAGAACGTTACTGAAGATACTGCTGACTTCTTTGAACTATCGGGCACCTATAAGTTTAACAAGTCTATCCGCGCATACCTTGCTTACCAATTCAACAACCTAGACGAAGTGAAAGATACAACGACAGGTCTACTTAAAGAAGGTGAAGACTCTCTTCGTCTAGGTATACGTTACGACTTCTAATCTAAATCGACTTTAGATACAGACTAAAAAGGTTGGGCACATGTTCAACCTTTTTTACGTATTTTAAGATAAGACGCCATTATTCTGACTCTCATCATCAATGCTTTCTCTGGTTTTATGATATCAAATACATATCATAAGCAAACCACCTCAGTAACGAGAAGCATCATTCCTCACACGATTCGATTCAAAGCGAGACTTGGATGCTCACCTTTGATTTGCCTTTAATGCGATTATCATTGCGTCAGTTGTATTTATTACTGATTGGAAAACCAAAAGCCATCAAAATCAAAGAAAATTTGAGGGCGATGAAATAAATAGTTCTACTGTCCGTTCTATATTGATAAGAGAATTTTAAGCGAGGTCGTAACCATGAAGAAACCCGTCAAGATTACACTATACCGTTGGGCGGGCAGCTGGGGCCCATTTAAAGTAAACATTCCATGTGGAGAATGTACCCTTACCAAAGACATTCTTAAAGATACGTTTGAGAACGAGCTGGCCGATGTCGATGTCGAACTGGAAGTGAAAGATTGGTTATCTCACTGGTGGGAACCACTAAAACTTGGTTCTTGGCATGCGCCTATCCTTGTTGTTGAAGGCAAAGTTGTTAGCCAAGGTGAAGCACTCAATCGTGGTGTATTGGTTCAATCTGTAATCAAAGAATGGACCAAGCGAGACAGCCTAAAGGGCAATATTGTTTACGGCAAAGCCACTTGTCCATTCTGTGTCAAGGCCAAGAACATGCTGGACGAAGCTGGGGTCAAATACCAATATCACGACGTAGTAAAAGACAGTGCCGCTTTGTACCGCATGATCCCAGAGGTAAAAGCGCACATTGGTGAGAAGACACCGGTCACTGTCCCGCAGATCTGGCTTGATGGTCAATACATCGGCGGAGCCGACAACCTAGAGGCTTGGATGAAAGAACATGGTTTAGATGCTATTCCTAATAACGTTGTCGACCTATCCAACCAATCCGCGAGTTAAACTTTCTCAGCCACAGTTGCCATATATCTGATAACAAATACGTGTTTTGTGTCCACCCATAGAGCGCACAGCGATCATTAATCGCTAAAATGCAAAAGGCCTTAAACTTCATCGAGTTTAAGGCCTTCTAAAATTCCGTTTTTTAAAATGCTTATTTAGCCATTTTCTTGATCATTCTCTTAAAGAATGATGGTTTCTTTGGCTTGCCATACATTGCTTCGTGCATCATCTTTTTTGCTGCCAAGTGACCAATATATGCGTGGCCTAGTTCGTAATTCATGCTTATCTCCGCACATAATCGAATTTATTGAGCGCGGATTTTACACGTTAAACCGACAAAAACAAGACCCGCATCACATTTTGATGCAATACGCCAGCCAATTTTCATCATTCAGACGTCATTTTAGCCAAACATAAAAAAAGCAACTCGAGTGAGCTGCTTTTTAAAGGTTTCGCTTCATATCCAATGTCCTAAAACTGAAGCACTCTGCCAAGTTAAATACATTAGATATGGAAAACAGGAAGTAAACGTTAGCTGCGTTTTGGCTGCCTATAGGTTTTACCTGCGATTTGATATGTGTCTTTTTGTTTTAATTCGAACATAGTTTCAAAGAACCAAGCAGCAAATTTGATTAAGTCATCGCCTTCATTCATAACATGCTCAATGTACTCTTGTTCTTCACCTTGCCCATTTTCTTGAAGCGTCACATGGTAAATACGCTTTTCACCTTCAACTTCCGCTAGTGCAAATTGACCAGTCAGTGATGTGGCAGCTTCTGCAACTTCAGTATCTTCATTCGATTTCAATAGCTCAAGTGCTTGTGGCAAGCCATCAAGTGCGCAGATAGCTTTTACCAATACTTCAAATTCATTTTGCTGCATGTTTTTTACCTATTAAATGGACAGAAGTATTGTAGAAAACCATCAGCACAAATACAACGAATTAGCGCACAAGCATTTATAAACCGCCTCCACATATGTCTTGCAAATAACCTGATGAAAGCTAAAAGAGAATGAATTGCCATGATAGCCTCGGATTAAGTAGCGTAAAAACGCACAAATTCAGCCACAGTAACAAAATTAATGAGCACTTTCTTTAGGTGCAAATTTTCAATTCATCACATCAACATACCGAACAGCCAACGTAATAATTAAAAATGAGCCATAGCTCAACATTACGCTAACCGTAAGTTACAAAACTGTCTAACCAATCACAACTAGTCATACAATATTATTGTATATTTTTAATATTCCTACAAACAAATACACCAATAATGTGAGAAGAATTATGAAAAAAATGTATCTATGTCTAGGGCGTGTTGATCTTTCGTGAGTGTTTTTTGAACAGTATGGTAAAAAGTTATAATTTGCTTTGTCAAAAGTAAA
>NZ_CANLBV010000041.1 GCF_947488985.1 uncultured Vibrio sp. | reverse complement strand
ACTAGCTCAGTTGGTAGAGCGCAACCTTGCCAAGGTTGAGGTCATCGGTTCGAACCCGATGTATCGCTCCAAATTTTGTAATGTTGATTGGCGTCAGCATTAAGATGGTGTTTTACTTTTCAGTAATCGGCATCGCAATAAAGAATTGCGTGCCCTGGTGGTGGAATTGGTAGACACAAGGGATTTAAAATCCCTCGGCGTTCGCGCTGTGCCGGTTCAAGTCCGGCCCGGGGCACCATCTATTAAAGTCTTTATCTTGATAAAGCAAATGCGATACTAGCTCAGTTGGTAGAGCGCAACCTTGCCAAGGTTGAGGTCATCGGTTCGAACCCGATGTATCGCTCCAAATTAAGAAGCCCGAACAGAAATGTTCGGGCTTTTTGGTTTCTGGCGTTTAGCTAAGTTAGTTTTTAAAAGCGAGATTCTCTATGAACTCATTTCTCGCTCTCGGGTGTGACGAAAGGACATCTGAGTCTCAAAGCCATCACTAACACCGCCTTGTTCCCAAGCTTTTTTTGCCCTATTTTTAACCACTTACTTACTGTGATTGGTATAATTTCCTCGTCATCTTCGGGCATGGGAAACGAATGAACCGACGCTCTGTTCCCTAAACGATGGTGTTGATGATATTTTCATCGTTTTCTCAGCCAAGGTTGTTATTTATTAAGTCATCACTAGGGCGTGTTGATCTTTCGTGGTTAAATTTTGTTCGAGATAAAAGCGTTTTAATTGCGGCGAGGGGGAAGTAGCCTAGTCATTCTAAGCAAATCTCCCTAAACAAAGAGTAAAACGCTTTTAGCCGAGCCCTTCGGGCAGCGTTTGCTGGTCATTTCTACTACGTTATCGGCTTCTCATGTAGGCTAGCTACACATCGACGCCTCTGCCTTGTATAAATACCCAGCAACTCGCTGCAAAAATCAGCTCGAAAGATCAACACGCCCTAAAAACTATTGATCGTTCGTTTCACTTTGTGTTACTTTCCCGCGCAATCTCGGAATGACTAATGTTCAAAAATAGCAGCGATGGCTTCTGGGGGATACGCGTAGTGACCATTCTTGCTGATTGGGACATTACGTAGGGTAGGTATCAGCTAGTCCTTTAGTTGATAGACGGGATACTTATGGCGCAGTTCGCCATGCTAATGGGAAACCCAACATTGAACACATTAACAATAACATTGCTAATCAGCTCTGCATTTCCAAAGGGATCAGCTCCTCATAGCTGCCAGATCCTGCACAAATGTCCAATTCTTCAAAACAGTAGCATTACTGAACCTTGAGCTCACACTAGCCATTTATCGCTGTCTTAAGATGGCCTTATTTCGTATTCGTCATTTGACTTATGCGAGCGTACCGCTATATCTCATTTCTGGACTCTATACATATTTCGCTCTAAGCACTCTTATTATTCCTAGAGGGCTGGTGGGCAGTTGCGTTTGATGGAGATGAGCATGAACCCATTCAAGGGATTTTTATGACTACTGCTTTTGAAGCCGATATCAATACTATCGCAAATTCATTTTCAACTATGGTTCCTATCGTAGAGGGAACTTACGACCTAACACCTGACGCTATTTTGCTAGAGCAAGAACTGCATGAGTCGGATGTTCGCTCTTACCCAAGACGCCTACCTATCGCGATTAAACGAGCATGTGGTGCGTTAGTTGAAGATACCCGTGGCCAGCTCTTTCTCGATTGCTTAGCGGGTGCAGGTACACTTTCTCTGGGTTACAACCACCCTGAGATTAACCAAGCACTTAAAGACCAACTCGATTCTGGTTTGCCATACCAAACTCTTGATATCACGACTCAAGCAAAAGAGACGTTTATCAAGCGAGTTAAAGCTTTTCTCCCTCAAGATTTTTCAAATAACTCGGTTCTTCAATTCTGTGGCCCGTCAGGCGCTGACGCTGTGGAAGCGGCGATCAAGCTCGCTAAGCAAACTACTGGTCGCAATACCATGTTTGCTTTTCGTGGTGCTTACCATGGAATGACGAACGGCACCATGGGTATGATGGGTAACCTAGGTACCAAAGAACGTCGTAGCGGCCTGATGTCTGACGTGCACTTTATGCCTTTCCCATACAACCTACGCTGCCCGTTTGGTATTGGTGGGGAAGCAGGCGCTAACGCAAGCATTCGCTACATCGAACGCATGTTGAATGATGACGAATCTGGCATCATGAAACCGGCTGCGATGATCGTTGAGCCTGTACAAGGTGAGGGCGGTGTGATTCCAGCTCCTGCGTCTTGGCTACAAGGTTTACGTCGTATCTGTGATGAACACGGCATTTTACTGATCTTTGATGAAATCCAGTGTGGTGTAGGCAAAACAGGTCATCGATTTGCGTTTGAAGAGTCAGGCGTTAACCCTGATATTTTATGTTTGTCTAAAGCGATTGGTGGCGGACTGCCTATGTCGCTGCTTGTATTCGATAAGAGCATCGATACATGGAAAGCCGGTGAGCATACCGGTACATTCCGTGGTAACCAGTTAGCTATGGTGTCTGGTGCTAAAGCGTTGGAAATCATCGAACGCGATGGTTTGGTTGAGCACGCGAACATCGTAGGTCAATACTTACGTCAAGGGTTAGAAAAGATCCAATCTCGCGTCAACTGTATTGCTGAAGTTCGTGGCAAAGGCTTGATGCTTGGTGCTGAGATCAAGCAACCCAATGGTGAGCTTAATAAGTTTGGTGAACCACAATCAGACGGTGAACTGACCCTAGCGATTCAACGCGCAGCATTAGAGCGTGGCTTGATGGTCGAAAAGGGTGGTCGTGATGGCTCTGTGATTCGTTTCCTTCCGCCGATGATTATCTCGTTTGAACAGATCGATTTTGCATTGCGCGTCATGGAAGAAGCGATCATCGCAGCAGGTGGCGGTTTACAGCCAGACCCTGCTTCGAGCGAACAAGCAAACCAAGAATGGAACAAGCATTTCATCCAGACAGGTTTAGGCGGTAGCGACGAATTTGCTAACGTGATGAACCAAACCACTCAAGCGATGAAAGCCGTTTTTGAACAAGTTGAAAAACCTTATTCAGGTTTAGACCCAAAAGTATTGGAAGCCGCCATTAATGCTGTTGATCTTGATAACAATCAGCACGCTTTGGTTGATGTTGTGGATAGCACCGCTGATCTTGTCGCAGCAAATTCAATCTTTGTGCAACACCCAGATTGTATTGCACATCTTCACACTCCACCTCTTATGGCATCTGTCGCGGCGGAATCGATTATCGCGGCGTTGAATCAATCAATGGATTCATGGGACCAAGCATCGGCTGCGACTTATGTTGAGCAGCGTGTAGTGGATTGGATGTGTGAGAAATACCAACTTGGTGCACAAGCTGATGGTGTTTTCACCAGCGGCGGTACGCAAAGTAACCTAATGGGCTTATTGCTTGCGAGAGATTGGGTGGCGGATAAGCACGATGGTCACTCCATTCAAAAGCTTGGTTTACCAGAGTACGCCAGTAAATTACGTATCTTATGTTCAAAGAAATCTCACTTCACTGTTCAGAAGTCTGCCTCTTTAATGGGATTAGGCGAAGCAGCCGTGTGTTGTGTGGATACCCATGCTAACGGCACCATCAAACCTGACTTGTTAGACGCAGAAATCAAAGCCCTTAAAGCTCAAGGGTTGATTCCTTTTGCGGTTGTTGGGACGGCAGGTACAACCGATCACGGTGCGATTGACGACCTTGAAGCGATAGCAGACATCGCCAACCAACAAGACCTTTGGTTCCACGTTGACAGTGCTTACGGTGGTGCGCTTATTCTAAGTAACCATAAAGCTCGCCTGAGAGGTATTGAAAAAGCAGACTCTGTGAGTGTCGATTTCCATAAGCTGTTCTTCCAAACCATCAGCTGTGGTGCTGTGCTTCTAAAAGACAAAGCGAACTTTAAGTACCTACTGCATCACGCAGATTACTTGAACCGTGAACACGATGAACTACCGAATCTAGTTGATAAGTCGATTGCCACCACCAAGCGCTTCGATGCACTGAAAGTCTTTATGACCATGCAAAGCGTTGGACCAAAGCAATTAGGCGATATGTACGATCATCTGTTAGAGCAGACGCTTGAGGTAGCAGACCTAATTCAAAACCAAGACGACCTAGAGCTACTTGCCCAGCCATCATTGTCTACTGTGTTGTTCCGTTCGGTGCCTTGCAATGGGCAATCAGAAAACAGCGCTATTGATCTAGACAAGCTGAATCAAACGCTAAGATTGGAAGCGTTAACTCGTGGTGTGGCAGTACTTGGTGAAACGGTTGTTGATGGTAAAAGCGCACTGAAATTTACGATTTTGAACCCGTGCTTAACGGCATCAGCTTTCAAATCTCTCATCAACAAAATTCAAACTCTAGCCATTGAGCTAGCAGAACAACAAGGGTAATTTAAACTATGGCTATTCTACAAATTGGTGCAGGCGGCGTTGGTTGGGTTGTTGCACATAAAGCAGCACAAAATAACGAAGTACTGGGTGATATCACGATCGCTTCTCGCACAATCGCGAAGTGTGAAAAAATTATCGAATCTATCAAAGGCAAAAACAACCTTAAAGATTCAACTAAGAAACTAGAAGCACGTTCAGTAGACGCTGATGATGTTGATGCGCTTGTTGCTTTGATTAAAGAAGTTAAACCTGATCTTGTGATCAACGCTGGTCCTCCTTGGGTAAACATGGCGATCATGGAAGCGTGTTATCAATCTAAAGTCTCTTACCTAGATACATCGGTAGCGGTTGACCTATGCTCTGAAGGCCAACAAGTACCACAAGCTTATGATTGGCAATGGGGTTATCGTGAGAAGTTCGCTGAAGCGGGTATCACAGGTATTCTTGGTGCTGGTTTCGATCCAGGTGTGGTTTCAGTATTTGCAGCACACGCTGTTAAGCATTTATTCGATGAGATTGACACTATTGATGTGATGGATGTCAACGCGGGTGATCACGGTAAGAAGTTTGCGACGAACTTTGACCCAGAAACCAACATGCTAGAGATCCAAGGCGACTCTTTCTACTGGGAAAATGAAGAGTGGAAACAAGTCCCTTGTCACTCTCGTATGCTTGAGTTTGATTTCCCTAACTGTGGAACTCACAAAGTGTACTCAATGGCGCACGATGAAGTACGTTCAATGAAAGAGTTCATCCCAGCTAAGCGTATCGAATTCTGGATGGGTTTCGGCGATGCTTACCTGAACTACTTCAACTGCATGCGTGATATTGGTCTTCTTAGCCCAGAACCATTAACGCTGCACGATGGTACTGTGGTTCAGCCTTTGCATGTTCTTAAAGCACTGCTGCCTGACCCAACGTCTTTGGCGCCGGGTTACACAGGTTTAACGTGTATCGGTACTTGGGTTCAAGGTAAGAAAGACGGTAAAGAGCGCAGCGTATTTATCTACAATAACGCCGACCACGAAGTGGCTTACGAAGACGTAGAGCACCAAGCGATCTCTTACACAACAGGTGTTCCAGCTATTACTGCTGCACTTCAGTTCTTCCGTGGCGAATGGGCTGATAAAGGCGTGTTTAACATGGAGCAACTCAACCCAGACCCGTTCCTAGCAACCATGCCGGAAATTGGTCTAGATTGGCACGTTCAAGAGTTAGAGCCAGGTCAAGGTCTACCTGTCATCAACAAGCTTAAGTAATTGCTAATAATGACACACTAAGCCATATGATTGGCAACAATGTTTAATTAAAAGCCGGTGCGTAGCATCGGCTTTGTTTGATTTTAGAGTGCTGCACTCAAGGTATAGGTAATATGCAAAACGAACTAAAAACGCCTTACTTCATGATCAACGAAGACAAGTTGATTGCGAACTTGGAGAAAGCCAAGCAACTGAAAGATATTTCGGGTGTGAAGTTGGTATTGGCTCTTAAGTGTTTCTCAACATGGGGCGTGTTTGACATCATCAAACCATACCTTGATGGTACGACAAGCTCTGGTCCTTACGAAGTGAAACTTGGCCACGAAACCTTTGGTGGTGAGACGCACGCTTACAGTGTCGGTTACAGCGAAGATGACGTGAGAGAAGTTGCTGACATCTGTGACAAGATGATCTTCAATTCTCAAAGCCAACTTGCTGCGTACCGTCATATTGTTGAAGGTAAAGCTTCACTGGGTTTGCGTTTAAATCCGGGTGTGAGCTATGCAGGACAAGACTTAGCTAACCCTGCGCGTCAGTTCTCACGTTTAGGGGTACAAGCTGATCACATCAAATCAGAAATCTTTGATGAGATTAATGGTGTGATGTTCCACATGAACTGTGAGAACAAAGACGTAGACGCGTTTATCGGCCTGCTAGATTCAATCTCCGAACAGTTTGGTGAGTACTTAGATAAATTGGACTGGGTGAGCATGGGCGGAGGTGTGTTCTTCACATGGCCTGGCTATGACATCGAAAAACTCGGCCTTGCGCTGAAAGCCTTCTCTGAAAAACACGGTGTGCAGATGTACCTTGAGCCGGGTGAAGCGATCATTACTAAAACAACTGACTTAGTGGTGACGGTGGTCGATATTGTTGAGAACATGAAGAAAACGGCGATTGTTGATTCAGCCACAGAAGCACATCGCCTAGACACGCTTATCTACAATGAACCAGCATCGGTATTAGAAGCATCTGAAAACGGCAGTCACGATTACGTGATTGGTTCGTGTTCGTGTCTGGCGGGCGATCAGTTCTGTGAAACAAGCTTTGATGAGCCGTTGAAGATTGGTCAAAAGCTGCACCTGTTAGACAGTGCTGGTTACACCATGGTGAAACTGAACTGGTTCAATGGTCTGAAGATGCCATCAATCTACTGCGAGCGCAGCAATGGTGACGTTCAAAAACTAAATGAATTTGGCTATGAAGACTTTAAACGTTCATTGTCACAATGGTCGGTTAAGTAACAGAATATTGCATTAGAACAATAAAAAGAGCAGCCGATGAGCTGCTCTTTTTGTTTTAGATAACGCTTAGTTTGTCTCGGAAAGTACTAACAACTAGCCCTCAATCATCACACGAGTATCTTCGCTTAGGGTTTCTAGCTCATTAACCACGTCATCAATTTGCACTTCGATTGGTAGCTTAACCGCTATTTTTGAAGTGAATAGGCTTGAGCTTACACCACCGCCTCCCGCGATAAATACTCGGTGACAGTCCATATCCAGAATGCTGATGCCTTGTCTATCTAGTACATGTGTCACTTCATTAACGATACCTGCTCGGTCGTTTGAGTCGAGTCTTAGGTGATGGATTGTGTCTTGTACATTGTGTGAATGGTCTGAATCAACAAACTGCACGATGAGATCAGGATTAGCGCTGAAGGCCTCTTTAATAATCGATTCGTTGATGGCTGGAAGTTGAACCTTGAGTACGCCTGCGACTTGGTCTTCAATAAAATTCACTTTACTGATGAGCCATTTTCCGTTGTTTTCGTGAGTAACCGCAGCAAGTTGTTTGATTGTTGCTGGTGATGCTTTTCCGATAAAGTTTACGATAAATGTACTGTTCATATCAGCCCCCAAAGTCTCAATAAATCGTTGCTAATTAAATGTTTGATATCACGCGATAAAGTTCTTTAATTTCAGTGTAGAAGGTTATATCGAACAATGTTTGACCTGTGTCAATTTTTGAAACTAAGCTGTGATGCAAAAAAAGAGAATGAAGAGTAGGGCACAAAAAAAGCGGCTAGAGAGCCGCTTTTTAGAAGAGTTTTGTTTTTACGAAAGTAATTAGGTTGCTGTATTAGAAGGTTACTTTAAAGTTCATACCAACAAACTGAGAATCGTAGGGTGCGCCAGCATCGTAAGCAAAACGTGCCGCGTCTTGGTTCTCCCACCAAGGGTTAGTGTTGAGGTTTACTTCTGCATCACCACCCCAAGCGTCAGTAACCCAATAGTGTATATGGCCGACCGGGTTTAAGAAGAACAGCGACACATCGCCCATGGTTTTCGATCCCATGACTTCCCCGCCGGAAGCGACGATATCTTGCTCAGCTCCGAGCATCATTTCGCCAACCACTGCGCCGAAGAAGGGGGTGATGAAAATGTCCTGCCAAGATGGCACCTCGGCAAAGGCTTCAACGCCGTATTCCCAAAAGAAAGTCGACATTGTCCACGAGTATATGAAAGACTCGAACTCGTCGAAGCCAGCGTGTCGGGCTGACGTATAATAAACACCACCGAAATAAGGGTGCATGATGTAGTTAAGAAAATGTTCATCACGATCCCAAACTGGGCCGGCAGAAACATTCTCCTTCCATTTTTTACCCAGTGCGCTGAGATCACGTTGGTCATCATCCCACTTAGTGATACTTTCTGGTAGCAAAGTCATTAGGCCAACAGTGGCAACGCTTAAACCCAGAATCGTATAGGTTTGTTCCATCAGGTAATCCCAATCTTTACCCTCGTTAATCGTCAGATAAATAGGTGGGGTGCCGAACGTTAAGTCGTATGACTCACTTAATGCGTAATTCTTACTCGGTTTGTAGGTGTACAAGCTGTCATTAACACAGTAACCTTTATTGCAATCATCCGAGTAAGAGAGGTTGATTAGTTGATCTATGTCGTATTGGCTTGCAACCGAATTAACGGAGATAAGCATCGAAAATACGGCAGTCACCTTTGCGAGTAACGGTGGTTTGGTCACTAGGCTCTCCATTAAACATTAAGGATTGGTCAGGATCGTAAGTAACTAGCGACAAGATACCTGATTTATGAACCTAAAAATTGCTCGTATCTCCTAATAAAGCCTTAAAATTTAGGTTGTTAATCGTTGTGAAAAGATGAAATGGTTCAAACTCAAAGATAGACCAGTTTAAAGATAATGCAGTGTTTTTTTATGACCACAAGGGATAGAAATATGACGAAAATCGCAATGTTAAGCACAGGTGAAGAAGTTCTTCATGGAGACATTGTTGACACGAACGCAGCTTGGATGTCGGCAGAGTTTTACCAGCACGGTTTTGCTCTTGCTAAACGTTCAACGGTGGGTGACCAAATGAATGGTCTGGTTGAAGAGTTGCTGATGTTGAGCTTTAACTATGATGTGGTGATCGTCAATGGTGGTTTGGGGCCAACAACCGATGATATGAGCGCGGCAGCAGCAGCAACGGCTTCAGAGCAGAAGTTAGTCATGTTCCCCGAGTGGTTGAGTCGTATGGAAGATATGTTCTCTGGACGCGGTGTGCCGATGCCTGATAGCAATCTTAAACAAGCACTGCTGCCTGAAAACTCAGAGATCGTCGATAACCCTGTCGGTACTGCATGTGGGTTCAAGCTGAAGATCAACGATGCGACTTTCTATTTCACGCCGGGTGTGCCGAGTGAATTCAAACGCATGGTGACCTTTGAAATCCTGCCTGATTTGTCACGCACCTATCCTCAAGTGGTTGCCTCAGAATGCAGTCGTTTGTTTACGTTTGGCTTATCTGAGTCGGGTATCTCGGATGTGTTGGACCAATTAAAGCTGCCTGAAGGTTATGAGTTAGGCTATCGCTCTTATCTGCCGTTCATTGAGGTGAAACTGTTTGGGCCTAAGTCTGGCTTAGAAACGCGCGTTAAACTGCTACAAATGGTGTACAAGCTGTTGGAGAGCAACGTAGTCAGTGTTGATGAGCCGATGATTGATCATATTGGCCACATCATGGCAGAGAGAAAGAAAACCTTGTCTGTATCTGAAGTGTCGACCAAAGGTGCACTTTCGGCTTGGCTACAATCTAATGAGCAGGTTGAAGATTGCTTTGGTCACTCATGGGTAATGGCCGAGCCAAAAGAGAGTGAACTCGAAAAGAGCGATCCATTAGCCGCAACCTTTGCACTCGCGGGTGCAACAAGAGAGAAGTGTGGCACTGAGTTAGCCTTAGTCACGGGTAAGTTAGAAGGTAATACATTCAGCATTGCGCTATCGAGCGAAGCGGGTGAGTGGGGACAAGTGCTCGAGTTCTATCGCCAATACAATCGTGAAGATGCGCGTACCATTATCAAAACCGTTGCTGCTGACATGTTGAGAAGACACTTAGATAGCAAACCTATGTTTGGTGACTACTCTTCACTTAAACGCGTGAAGGATATGTTTATCCCTTCGGCTATCATCAAGTAAGCGGCTCTGGTCGCTAACCAAGCTCTCTTGAGCCAAGACCTCTTGAACTAAGGTTAAAACAGAACAAATAAAAAGGCCCCACATCCATTTGGTTGTGGGGCCTTTTGTTTATCTAGCCTTCTAGATAAGCCAACAAGCAGCGATGTTTACACGTAATGCGTAATTACAAACCGCTTGTCATGTGTAGGCTGTAGAACAAACCACGGCCGATTAACTCTGAAGCTAAGAACAGTACCAATGCTAGGCCTAGGTTTACTGGGTTCACTTTAGCTTTGTTCAGCATAGGCAGAATCCAAATCAGTAAGCTTGCCATCAGTAATGCAACTTGAAGAATCACATAGCTGCCTAAACCGTCAACCAACTCAGAGGCTTTTGCTGCTGAAGTTTGGATATCACCGATTAGGTTCAGTTTGCCTACTGTCACAAGTAAGCTGATCGCAACCGCAATCACAGCCAGCATGGTAATGTTACGGTCAACCGTAAAGCGGCTGTCGTTTGCGAACACAATCACGAACTGAGACAGCAGCAAGCCACCCACAACCATCGTCATGATGAAGCTCAGTGGCGTGTAGATGTTGTCCCATGTAGGTACTGTGTTGATCATGTATACGTTGATCATCGCGTACATGAAGATAACACCCAGCACCATAGCGCCGACCATCAGTGCTTTCTGGGTAGCCACGCCACCTTTCTTAACCACAGACAGTAGCCACTGTAGGCCGCCTACTGCGAAGAATGCCGCGCCGAAGAACACTTCGTTAGACAACCAAGCCGAACCTAGTTGGTTAAAAGCATTGAACGCGCGTAGTGGAGAACCTAGGTGTGTTGTCGAGAACATAAAACCAAGACCCATTAATGCCCACAGAATGAACATTGGAACCTTGTAGCTGTTCAGTTTCTCTTCGTCATGACCAAGTACCAGTGCACGTGCGCCAATAAGTAAGTAACCACCCACGGCTGTTTGAGCCAGTACCGTAAAGAAGATCAAAGACCACTCATGAAAAATCATCTTACACCTCCTTCGGGTTTGCTAGGTGACCACTGGTGTCACCAGTAGGCTTCGCATTTTTGTTCAACTTAATCACGATGTTTGGCAGCGTTTCGGTTGAAGATGGCAGTGGCGCTACATCTGCACCAGAACCGTACTTCTCGCGAAGTGTATTGATTTCACCAAACTCCAATGCGCGAAGTGGGCAAGACTCAACACAGATCGGCTGTTTGCCTTCAGAAACACGTTGGTAACAACCATCGCATTTTGTCATGTGACCTTTCTTCGCATTGTATTGTGGTGCGCCGTAAGGACACGCATTGCTACAGTGCTGACAACCAATACACACACTCTCATCAACCACAACCAAGCCGTCTTCATCGCGTTTATGCATGGCGCCCGAAGGACACACTTTCACACACGCAGGGTTAGTACAGTGGTTACAAGCGATAGATAGGTAGTAAGAAAAAACATCTTTCTGAACCCAGGTATCGCCATCTTGAGTGAAACCACCACCTGCGTATTCGTATACGCGACGGTAGTTCGTTTTGATGTCTAGATCGTTATAATCTTTACAAGCAAGCTGACAGGTTTTACAACCCGTGCATTTACTTGAATCAATGTAAAAGCCGTATTGTTTCATTCCAACCTACCTTATGCTTTCTTTAGCGCTTTGATTTGAACTAGGTTTGTATGCTGAGGGTTACCCTTAGCAAGTGGGCTCGGGCGCTGAGTAGTCAGCACGTTGATAGAGCCTGCATGGTCGATCTTCTGACCATCGGGTGCGTACCATGCACCTTCGCCTAGCGCGACAACTCGAGGAAGAATCCTTGGTGTCACTTTCGCTGGAATATGAACTTCGCCACGGTCGTTGAAAATACTCACCATGTCGCCGCTTTCAATACCACGTTCTTTCGCATCGATTGGGTTGATCCACAACTCTTGCGGTGCCGCAGCTTTGATTTCTGCAACGTTGCCGTAAGTTGAGTGAGTACGAGCCTTATAGTGGAAACCCGTTAGCTGAAGTGGGTACTTCTCTGCTAGTGGATCGTTATGACCTTCAAAAGAATCCGCATAAATCGGAAGTGGGTGAATCACTTCGTCTTCTTTTAGCTTCCACGTTTTCGCGATATCAGCCAGTTGCTCTGAGTAGATCTCAATCTTGCCACTTGGTGTGGTCAGTGGGTTCGCTTCAGGATCTTTACGGAAATCTTCGTAAGCGATGTAGTGGTGGTCGTAGCTACGCTTGTAGATACCCAGCTCTTTCATCTCTTCGAAGGTTGGCAGTGTTGGATCGTTCTTACGAGTTTCCGCGTAAAGATGCTCTATCCATTGCTCTTGAGTACGACCTTCTGTGAACTCTTTTTCTACGCCCATGCGCTTAGCAAGCTGAGTACACATCTCGTAGATAGATTTCGCTTCGAACTGAGGCTCAATCGCTTTCTGCGCGTAGATGAAGTAAGGCATGTTCGCTGCTTTACCATCCATACACCAGTCGTCTTGCTCTGATGTGGTTAAGTCAGGCAGGATGATGTCGGCATATTTCGCTGAAGACGTCATATGGTTATCAACCACAACAATCATTTCACATGCGCTTTCATCTTGAAGAATCGCGTGCGTCTTGTTGATGTCTGAGTGTTGGTTGATGATGCAGTTACCTGCGTAGTTCCAGATCATCTTGATTGGGTTCTTAAGGCGCTCTGCACCGCGAACACCATCAGTGATGTCTGTCATTTCGTGGTGACGGTGAATTGCGTCTGTCCACATGAACATTGAAATTGATGTTTCAACTGGGTTTGGCACAGTCGGGAAGCGAACAAACGGAATGTTGATGTCACTTTCACGAGCACCTGTCGAACCGCCAGATACACCGACAGAACCGGTGAGTAGCGACAGCATTGCGATTGCACGACAAGCTAGCTCACCGTTCGCAGTACGTTGTAGACCCCAACCTTGGTGGATAGCACACGGTTTCGCTGTGCCCATTTCACGGCCAAGCTTAACGATAGTATCAACTGGAATGCCTGTGATCTTAGAAGCCCACTCTGGTGTCTTCTCTACGCCATCTTCACCTAAACCTAGGATGTAAGATTTGTAGTCACTGTTTTTAGGTGCTGAAGCAGGAAGGGTCTTCTCATCGTAACCGACACAGTATTTGTCTAGGAACGGTTGGTCGACAAGGTCTTCAGTAATCATCACATGCGCAAGACCCGCTACCAATGCAGCATCCGTAGAAGGGCGAATTGGGATCCATTGATCTTCACGGCCACCAGCTGTATCGGTGTAGCGAGGGTCGATGATGATTGTTCTTGCGTTTGATTTGTTTTTGCTTTCTACGTAGTGGTGGATCTGGCCACCGCCAGACATACGTGTCTCAGCAGGGTTGTTACCAAACTGGATGTTAAGCTTGGTGTTTTCTAGATCAGAGAAAGAGTTGTTGTTTGCCCAACCACCGTAGGTGTAACTCAAGCCTTTCGTGATTTGCGCTGTTGAGTAGTCACCGTAATGGTTTAGGTAGCCACCACTAAGGTTCATTAGACGAGCAATCAGCGTTTGTGCTGGTGGCCAAGACTTCGTTACTGTACCGCCAAGTGTACCTGTGCCGTAGTTTAGGTAGATAGTGTCGTTACCGTAGTCTTTGATAAGGCGTTGCATGGTGCCAGCAACTTCATCGTAAGCTTCTTCCCAGCTAATACGTTTGAATTTACCTTCACCACGTTTACCCACACGTTTCATCGGGTATTTCAGGCGATCTGGGTTGTAAACACGGCGGCGCATAGAGCGACCACGTAGGCAAGCACGCACTTGGTGATGACCGTATTCGTCAGTACCCGTGTTGTCGGTTTCTATGTATTTGATTTCACCGTTTTGTACATGCATACGTAGTGGGCAACGAGATCCACAGTTTACTGTACATGCACTCCATACGACTTTCTCATCCACATTCTCGGCAACCGCTGCTGCTACTGGTTTGGATTTGAAAGGTAAAGCGATACCGCCCGCAAGCGCGGCTGCACTACCTACCGCAGAAGAAGCTTTCATGAAGCCTCTTCGAGTAAGATTCATTACCCCAGATTCTTTCTTATTCGTCATTCTAAGATGCCTATTGTTATTGATAGCTAACACTTTATAGGTAATTTGGCTTTTATATTTTTATTTCTAAATATTGATTGATTAGCATCAAATAAGAGAGGAATTTAAAGTTTATGAATTGAATGTATAAAATAGATCAAAGAATGAAATGAGTTAATTAATATAATTATCTTTAAACCTATAACGGTATAAATAATAATGATTATCGATACGCATAAATTATTGGGTTCGCTATTTTATCAAGCGACAAGTAAAGAACAGTTAATCACCATTGTCGAAGCTTTGGTTGAGAGCGAAGTACTCTCTGAAGAATGCTTGCAGGCATTGAGAAGTGAAGACGAAGATGCGCTCGCAGCAGAGTTCAGCCGCCTGTTTGAAGGCGTTGGAGACATGCCAGCTCCGCCTTGGGGTTCTGTGTACCTAGATAAAGACCGCGTTGTGTTTGGTGCTTCTACGGTTGAGTATCGCCAGTTTTTAGAATTGAATCAGATTGAATTAGACACTGGGTTAAGAGAGCCGGAAGATCAATTTGGTTTAATGTTATTTGCTCATGCGTATTTGTTAGAAAATAATAATATTAATTCAGCCAGTGAATTGCTCGAGGGTTATTTATTGACTTGGTCTTCTGTTTATTTAGAAAAACTAAATAAAGCATCAGAGCTATCTTTTTATAAAAAGCTATCGGTTGATGTAATAGATTGGTTTAAGTACTTAACATCTGAATATAATTTAAACGTTACTACTAAAAAGTTATATATCGACTAATGTCTGAACAAATAAATTCAAATAGACGCGGTTTCTTAACTCGACTTTCTAAACCGGTCAAAGCAGCCGCGAATTATGAAGAGATATCACAGCGCTTGCATGCAAGACCGCCAAGAGCGGTCGATGAGGTGCTGTTTGAACGTCTTTGCGACGGTTGTAGGTTGTGTGAGCAGGCGTGTCCGAATAGCGTTATTGAGATGCTAGAGGGGAGTGCGCTGCTGAATTTGGATTACAATAGTTGTTCGATGTGTAATAAGTGCAGTGAAGTGTGTCCGACTGGCGCGCTTCATCAAACAGTGACGTCTTATATCGACTTGAAGCCTAGCTTTGCTGATAGTTGCAATAACTACATGCAAATGGACTGTAATGCGTGCCAAACCGCTTGTTCTGTCGGTGCGATACGTATTGAAGCCGGGGAGTTGCCTACAGTCGTTCAAGGTAAGTGTAATGGCTGTGGAGAGTGCCGAAGTGCTTGTTACATTGGCTCTGTGACGCTGAACCTGACTCAACAGTAAACGTTTGATTTGGTGGCTGATGATAGCTAAAGACACGAACAGAAAAAGGGTCCGCATTCCAAGAGGAGGCGGACCCTTTCTAATACTTATCATCTTTATCATCTTTGATGAAGCGTTAGAACTTACATGATTCTATATAAATCGAATAGATTAGGCACGCTTCTGTTTACTTCTATGAATCACGTTACTCAGCGATAAATCGGTTTTTGCTTTGCAGATGCATGGCAAGATTTCATCGCCTTGTGTGTAAGCCATAGCAAAACCAACGTACTCAACCTCACCAGAATCCAAGGTACAGCGGCATGCGCCACAGTGGCCATCTCGGCAGTTGTATTCTGGCTCTAACCCTGCTTGCTCCATGGTTTCCAGTAGAGTATTAGAAGGGTTAGATTCAATTGAAGTCAGCTTGTTGATTTTGATTGTTGGCATTACAGCTCAAATCCTTCAAAGTCATCAGCTTTTACTTCGTTGTCGATTTGGCCAACTAGGTAAGAACTGATTTCTGCTTCTTGTGGAGCAACTTGCACGTTATCTGAAGACAACCAAGCGTTGATCCATGGAATTGGGTTCGACGTTGCTTCTGGATAAGCGGTACCTAGACCAACAGCCTGCATACGTATATTGGTAATGTATTCAACGTATTGGCAAAGGATGTCTTTGTTTAGACCAATCATAGAACCATCTTTGAATAGGTATTCCGCCCATTCTTTTTCTTGTTCAGCTGCTTGCTTGAATAGGTCGAAACACTCTTGCTTACACTCTTCTGCAATTTGCATGAATGTGAAGTCATCTTGACCGTTACGTAGCAAGTTGATCATGTGTTGTGTACCAGTAAGGTGAAGCGCTTCATCACGAGCGATTAGCTTGATGATTTTCGCGTTACCTTCCATTAGCTCACGCTCAGCGAATGCAAATGAACATGCAAAACTTACGTAGAAACGAATTGCTTCTAGTGCGTTTACAGACATTAGACATAGGTAAAGTTTCTTCTTCAGGTCGTGAAGTGAAATTTTAACGTCTTCGCCGTTGATTCTATGGTTGCCTTCACCGTAGCGGTGGTAGTCAGCTGTGAGCTTGATAAGGTCGTCGTAGTAGAAAGCGATATCTTTCGCACGCTTCAGAATCTCTTCGTTTTCAACGATGTCGTCGAATACTACGCCTGGATCATTCACGATGTTACGGATGATGTGCGTGTAAGAACGAGAGTGAATCGTTTCAGAGAAAGACCATGTCTCAATCCAAGTTTCTACTTCTGGCAGAGATACCAATGGAAGTAGGGCAACGTTAGGGCTGCGGCCTTGGATTGAGTCAAGGAGCGTTTGGTACTTCAAGTTAGAGATAAAGATGTGCTTTTCATGCTCAGGAAGCTTGTTGTAGTCGATACGGTCGCTAGACACGTCAACTTCTTCTGGACGCCAGAAGAACGAAAGCTGCTTCTCGATAAGCTTTTCGAAGATTTCGAATTTTTGTTGGTCGTAACGTGCAACGTTGACCGACTGACCCAGAAACATTGGTTCTTTTAGTTGGTCATTTTTTTGCTGAGAAAAAGTACTGTAAGCCATAAATGCCTCAAATCCTTTAAAGACCCGTCATAAAACGGACCCTGTTAATGCTTTAAACCCAGAGAAGATAACTCTTCTCTGGGGTCTTAATGTTTATTGCGGTTTAGCTCTTGTTATATCTTACAACCGCCGCCTTCACAATCTTCTTCCGGCACTTGAACGGCATCGCCTTGATCGTCTTTAGCACCATCACGAGTGTTATGGTAGTAAAGTGTCTTAACACCGTACTTGTACGCTGTTAGTAGGTCTTGAAGCAGCTTCTTCATTGGTACTTTACCGCTGTCGTAAACACTTGGATCATAGTTAGTGTTTGCAGAGATAGCTTGGTCAACGAATTTTTGCATGATACCTACTAGGTGTAGGTAACCGTCGTTCGAACCAATGTTCCAAAGTAGCTCGTAGTTCTCTTTAAGATTTAGGAAATCTGGAACTACTTGCTTCAGGATGCCGTCTTTCGATGCTTTCACGGACACGTAACCACGTGGTGGCTCAATACCGTTAGTCGCATTCGATATTTGAGACGATGTCTCAGAAGGCATCAACGCTGTTAGCGTAGAGTTACGCAGACCGTGCTCCATGATCTCTTCACGTAGAGAATCCCAATCGTAATGCAGTGGCTCTTCACATACTAAGTCGATATCTTTTTTGTAAGTATCGATTGGTAGTAGGCCTTTCGCGTAGTTGGTCTCGTGGAAAGATGGGCAACGACCTTGCTCTTTCGCTAGTTCAACAGATGCTTTTAGCAAGTGGTATTGAATTGCTTCAAAAGTACGGTGAGTCAGGCCATTGGCGCTGCCATCAGAGTACTTAACACCATTCTTCGCTAGGTAGTATGCGTAGTTGATAACACCTACACCTAGAGTGCGACGGTTCATTGTCGACTTGTATGCTGCTGGAAGCGGGTAGTCTTGGTAATCAAGAAGTGCATCTAGTGCACGAACCACCAGCTCAGAAAGCTCTGCTAGATCATCGAGTTCATTGATTGCGCCAAGGTTGAATGCTGAAAGCGTACATAGTGCAATTTCACCTTCGTCATCTTCTACGTTAGAAAGCGGCTTAGTTGGTAGCGCGATTTCTAGACATAGGTTCGATTGACGAACAGGGGCAACTTCAGAATCAAACGGGCTGTGTGTATTACAGTGGTCAACGTTCTGAATGTAGATACGTCCAGTAGAAGCACGCTCTTGCATTAGCAGGGAGAATAGCTCAACAGCTTTTACTGTTTCACGCTTCACTGATGGATCGTTTTCATACTTAACGTATAGCTCTTCAAAACGGTCTTGGTTTTCGAAGAATGCATCGTAAAGGCCAGGTACGTCAGAAGGTGAGAACAGGCTGATGTTGCCACCTTGAACAAGACGAGAGTACATAAGCTTGTTCAGCTGTACGCCATAGTCCATGTGACGAACACGGTTCTCTTCTACGCCGCGGTTGTTTTTCAGTACTAATAGAGACTGAACTTCACCGTGCCATAGTGGGTAGAACACAGTCGCTGCACCACCACGAACACCACCTTGAGAACAACATTTTACTGCTGTCTGGAAGTATTTGTAGAAAGGAATACAGCCAGTGTGGAACGCTTCACCATTACGGATTTCAGAACCAAGCGCACGGATGCGACCTGCGTTGATACCAATACCAGCACGTTGAGATACGTAACGAACAATTGAGCTTGCTGTTGCGTTAATAGAATCCAGGCTGTCACCACACTCGATCAGTACACAAGAACTGAATTGACGAGTAGGCGTACGTACACCAGACATGATCGGTGTCGGTAGAGAAATCTTAAACGTAGACGACGCATCGTAGAAACGTTTGATGTAATCAAGACGAGTTGATTTCGGGTACTTAGCGAATAGACACGCTGCAACTAGGATGTAAAGAAACTGAGCACTCTCATAGATCTCTTTTGTTACACGGTTTTGCACGAAGTATTTACCTTCAAGCTGCTTAACCGCCGCGTAAGAGAAGTCTAAGTCACGCTTGTGGTCGATGTACGCATCCAGCTCTTCAAACTCAGCTTTGGTGTAATCTACCATTAGGTGGCTGTCGTATTTACCCATATCAACCAGTCTTGCAACGTGGTCATACAGCGCGGGTGGATCGTATTTGCCGTACGCTTTTTTGCGTAGGTGGAATACAGACAGTCGTGCTGCTAAATATTGATAATCAGGCGTCTCTTCAGAGATTAAGTCCGCAGCTGACTTGATGATTGTCTCATGAATATCAGTCGTGGTGATGCCATCGTAAAACTGAATGTGAGCTTTCAATTCTACTTGTGATACTGACACATTGTGCAAGCCTTCCGCTGCCCATGTGATCACACGGTGGATCTTCTCTAAATCGATCGTTTCTTTGCGACCGTTACGCTTGGTAACAGTAAGTTGTTGGTTCATTCTGCTTAATTTCCCTAACAAAACTGAACAAAGCCGGATTTTTGTGTATTTGTGTGTAATTTTTGCAAATTACGTATCGGCTTTGTGAACTTGGTCGACTCTTATATTGTAGTTCAAACACTACATATAGGGGTCATTTGTTTGTTGGGTTACAAGATAGTGCTACTACTGATATTTTTCAAGGTAAAGAAGCGGGATGGCTTGTGGATAAGCGGTGAATTGAAAAAAAAGAGTAAGTGACCACTAACTGATGAGGTTATATACAACTTGATTGTATAAAAGAGGCGTTTTAAGGATGGTTTAAAATTGCGCGGCTATAAAAAAAAATCCCTTGATCTTTTAGCAAAATATGAGGTCATTATTGATAGGTCAAAATTAAATCTAGATGGTTAAAATGGAAGCTAGAGCACGAATTTTGACTAGAAAAAAGGCACAAATTTATGATATTTGATGCCTTTTCATTAAGTCCATTTATTAAAGCGTCTTAAGGTTAGAGCCGACTTCTATTAACCAAAATTTTGGGTGTGAACGATGTAGTTTACGTCTACGTTTCGGCCTAAGCGGTAGCTGTCTGTTAACGGATTGTAGTGCAGCCCCGTAATCCCTAAATCTTGCAATGGCGTGTTATCCACCATCTTAATCAGTTCTGCGGGGCGAAGGAACTTCTCGTGATCATGAGTGCCCTCAGGAACAATCTTCAATAGCTTCTCGGCACCAACAATCGCAAACAAGTACGATTTAAAATTGCGGTTCAATGTAGAAAAGAACACATGGCCGCCCGGTTTCACCAATTTTGAACAAGCCGTGATCACCGATTGTGGGTCTGGAACGTGCTCTAGCATTTCCATGCATGTGACCACATCGTAAGCTTGTGGGTTATGTTCGGCATGATCTTCGATGGTGCTCTGGATATAATCGAGCTTAGTGCCGGTCTCTAGTGCATGTAAGCGAGCCACCTCAAGCGGCTCTTTGCCCATATCGAGCCCGGTGACTACCGCACCTTCGAGCGCCATACTTTCCGCTAAAATGCCGCCGCCACAACCTACATCAAGAACTTTTTTACCAAACAAGCCTTCTGTTTTTTCTAGCACGTAGTTAAGGCGTAAAGGGTTGATTTGGTGAAGAGGCTTAAACTCACCTTCTAGATCCCACCAGCGTGACGCCATGTCTTCGAATTTTTTGATTTCAGCTGGGTCGACGTTTTGTGATTTGGTCATAATCGGCATTTCCAAGTTAAATAATGCATCCATGAAGTTGAGAGCATTATAACTTGGCTTTTTTCTCTGACCAGAAGATCTACAATTTTGTGAGTTTGTTGGATGTAAAGTAGCCATGATTCATAGAGATATGATGCTGAGGTGCAATTTCTCATCAATTGATTAGCTACAAGCTTCACAAGATGATAAAAGGAGAGGGAAAGTGATGCCTCACAAGGTAAATTTGTGTTATATTTTTCGGTCTTATACGTATTCAAAAATACGATCTGAATATAGAGGGAAAATGGCTCTATGAGCGATCTAGCGAAAGAGATCACGCCCGTAAACATTGAAGATGAGCTTCGAGGTTCATACCTAGACTACGCGATGTCCGTCATCGTTGGTCGTGCCCTTCCAGATGTGCGTGATGGCCTAAAACCTGTACACCGCCGCGTTTTGTTCGCGATGAATGTATTGGGTAATGATTGGAACAAACCATATAAAAAGTCTGCTCGTGTAGTAGGTGATGTTATCGGTAAATACCACCCGCATGGTGATAGTGCTGTATACGATACAATTGTTCGTATGGCTCAACCGTTCTCACTGCGTTACATGCTAGTTGATGGCCAAGGTAACTTTGGTTCTATCGATGGTGACTCGGCGGCTGCAATGCGTTATACCGAAGTTCGTATGGCGAAAATTGCTCACGAGCTCCTGGCTGACCTTGATAAGGAAACTGTGGATTACGTACCGAACTACGATGGTACCGAACAAATTCCAGCAGTACTTCCTACAAAAATTCCTAACCTATTGGTAAACGGTGCTTCTGGTATCGCAGTAGGTATGGCTACCAACATCCCACCACATAACCTTGGTGAAGTTGTTGATGGCTGTTTAGCATTTATCAATAATGAAGATATTACTATTGATGAGCTAATGGACTATATCCCTGGTCCTGACTTCCCAACAGCAGCACTTATCAGTGGTCGTAAAGGCATCGTAGATGCATACAAGACTGGCCGCGGTAAGGTTTACATGCGTTCAAAAGCGGATATCGAAGTAGAGAAGAATGGTAAAGAAACCATTATCGTTACTGAGATCCCTTACCAAGTAAACAAAGCTCGTTTGATCGAGAAGATTGCTGAACTGGTTAAAGATAAGAAAGTAGAAGGCATCAGTGCACTGCGTGACGAGTCTGATAAAGACGGTATGCGTATTGTTATTGAATGTAAGCGTGATGCAGTAGGCGAAGTGGTTCTTAATAACCTATACGCACAAACTCAACTGCAAACAACTTTCGGCATCAACATGGTTGCGTTGAATAACGGTCAACCACAGTTGTTCAACATCAAAGACATGCTTAAGTGCTTTGTAGACCACCGTCGCGAAGTTGTGACTCGTCGTACTATCTTCGAACTGAAGAAAGCGCGTGACCGTGCACACATCCTTGAAGCACTGTCTCTAGCACTTGCTAACATTGATGAAATCATTGAGCTGATCAAGAGCGCGCCAACACCAGCAGAAGCTAAAGTTGGTTTAGTGTCTCGCGGTTGGGACCTTGGTAACGTTGCTTCAATGCTTGAGCGTGCAGGTACTGATGCGGCTCGTCCTGATTGGTTGGAAGACCAATACGGCATCCGCGATGGCCAATACTTCCTAACGGAAACACAGGCACAAGCTATTCTAGAACTTCGTCTTCATCGCCTAACAGGCCTAGAGCACGAGAAGATTCTAGACGAGTACAAAGCACTTCTAGAAGAAATCGCTGAGCTAATGCACATTCTTGCAAGCACTGAGCGTTTGATGGAAGTGATCCGTGAAGAGCTTGAAGCGGTACGTGAAATCTATGGCGACGAGCGTCGTACAGAAATCACTTCTGCAGTTCATGACATCGACATGGAAGAGCTGATTGCTCAAGAAGACGTGGTAGTCACGCTTTCTAACGCCGGTTACGTTAAGTACCAAGTCCTAAGCGACTACGAAGCTCAGCGTCGTGGTGGTAAAGGTAAGAGTGCCACTAAGATGAAAGATGAGGATTACATTGAGCGTCTGCTTGTTGCTAATACTCACGATAACATCCTATGTTTCTCTACTCGTGGTAAGACGTACCGTCTGAAAGTTTACCAATTACCATTAGCAAGTCGTACTGCTCGTGGTAAGCCTATCGTGAACATTCTTCCTCTAGAAGAAGGTGAGCGTATCACGGCGATCCTGCCTGTTTCTGAGTTCTCTAACGAGAAATTCATCTTCATGGCAACAGGTGATGGTACTGTTAAGAAGACATCTCTGGATCAATTCGCCAACGTACGTGCTAACGGCCTAATCGCTGTTAACCTACGTGACGACGATTCACTGATCGGCGTTGACATCACTAACGGTGATAGCGACATCATGCTGTTCTCTAAATCGGGCAAAGTTGTTCGCTTTAACGAGGACAAAGTACGTGCAATGGGCCGTACTGCCTCTGGTGTTCGTGGTATGAAGCTTCCAGAAGACGATCAAGTGGTTTCACTGATTGTTCCTTCTAACGAAGGCGATATCCTAACTGTGACTCAAAACGGTTACGGTAAGCGTACTGAGCTAGCTGAATACCCAACGAAAGGCCGTGCAACGCAAGGTGTGGTATCTATCAAAGTCTCTGAACGTAATGGCCCAGTAGTTGGTGCTGTTCAAGTTGAAGAAGGCGATGAAATGATGATGATTACCGACGCAGGTACGCTAGTACGTACTCGCGTAGCGGAAGTCAGCCAAGTTGGTCGTAATACTCAAGGTGTAACACTGATTCGTACTGCTGAAGACGAGAATGTTGTAGGTCTACAACGTATCGACGAAGTAGAAGAAGCTGAGATTGTCGAAGGCGAAGCTGAAGAAGCAAACGCTGAAACTATCAACGCTGAAGTTGCTGAATCAAGTGAAGAGCAAGCATCAGATGCTTCTGACTCTGAAAGTGATAGCGAGCAAGACACCGAGTAATCTCAATTACGCTAAGTAATGAAGTTTACTATTGAAACCGAGCACTTTCAGTGCTCGGTTTTTTATTGCCTGCGATTTTTGTGCGTGTGTGATATTGATGCTCCATGCTCTCTGTTGAGTCATGATTACTTCGCCACTCGCATAACTTCTACTACATACTTATTAGTAAAAGTATTGGTAATGGCTCATAAAAATCGTGTATTACTGTTTACCAATTGATTTGCATTTTGTAACATTACCAGATATAGAGGTTAGGCACTGTTATATAAGGATATATCTGTAGACAATGTTATCTCAAATTTAAAAAAGAGTTCCATACCCATGTCCAATCTGACAAGTGGTCAGAACGATACAGTGCTCAGTCGAGCGTTTCTACGCTGACTCAAGAAGAGCTAACAGAGCTGGAGAATGCTTGGATTCAGCTTGTTATTTGGAAGCAAGCTCAAGTCGGTTGATCGCCAAGGCTACTTCATTACGCCAAGCAAATCACTCTTCCTGTGAACTTAGTTGATCGTACTGCAGACAGAGTTGGTTAATGGTAAGCGGTTAATTTATAGACCCATGATGGCATTTCCAGCATGGGTTTTTTGTTGGTTGAAAAATAATTGTTATAATATAACAATTTCTATATAACCGACCTTGAAAAAAAGGGTTAACAGCCTCATAGTGTTTATCATGAGAGAGTTCACTACAAAATATTGCCTAGATATATCATGTAGTGTCGTTAAATACATCGAATTTTCAAGTGAGTATAGCTATGGCGGAAGTACGTGCCAGAATAGATTTCAAAGTAGGGACAAACAGCAGTATCGATGCTGAGCTTTTGTCTTTCCATGGACTGAAAACAGATAAAGAGCATGTGGCTGTCATTTTCAAAGCAGCAGACAAAACACAAGACATCCCTCTTGTTCGTATGCACTCAGAGTGCCTTACTGGTGATGTTTTCCATTCTTCTCGTTGTGATTGCGGTGAGCAATTGGACGAAACCATTAGAATCATGGGTGAAACGGGCGGTGTGATTCTTTATCTACGCCAAGAAGGTCGTGGTATTGGTCTGTATAACAAGATTGATGCGTACCGCCTTCAAAGCGAAGGGATGAACACTTACGAAGCGAATAACCACCTAGGTTTTGGCGACGACTTACGTGATTTCACTGAAGCGGCAGAAATGCTACGCGCTTTGGGTACGACCAAAATTCGTCTAGTGACCAACAATCCTAAGAAAATCAATGAGCTTAAATCTTTTGGTATTGAGATTGAAGAAGTAGTGAACACCTCTGCTCATATTAAGTCGGGTAATGAAAGTTACCTGAAGGCAAAGGTCTCTCACGGAAAGCATGATCTGGATATCTGATTTCAGTATTTGTTGCACTTGATGCGAAAATACAAAAAAAAGCCTCACGCCTGTGAGGCTTTTTTGTATTTATCTTGTAATAAAATTGTAAGCTTGTATTTTCTCCACGAGGCAATTGCTACGGTATTTGGTCTAAAAAAACCAAAGAGTTAGTTGAGTTGTCTGCTCTGTCCGATGCCTCGGGTGCTGTGCTGCTTAACGGAGAGTTTCGACTAAGCTCCGGGGCGGGAAGTGTGGTGAGTCAGCAAGAGCCTTACCAGAGTTCAATCTTGCAATCGTCCGTCCAATAGGATAATCATTGGAGTGCAATATAATTCATAACCACCTTAAAAATAACATGCTTACTCCCATTTCTTTGCCATACTAATGGAGTTGATAGTGATGGAGTGAAGCATGTTAGCGAAATACTTCTGCGGTTTGTTAGTTTTAGTTTCTGTGCATACATGGAGCTACACGAGTTCGGAAGAGAGCCGATTTATTCCGGCTGACTCAGAATTGTCTTCTATTCTGATCTACCCCGAGTTAACACAAAGTATTTATCAAGGCTATTCACTTCCTATTTTGTGGGGGGCGTCAGACGCCATTCAGGCGTTTGAATTCCAGTTGTCATTGATTGTTCAGGCCCAAATATCGCCGACTTTTGAGCGACAACTCAAGCAGATCCGCCAGTATCAATCCCAAAACCAATGGCAAGAGCTAGATATTCTATTAACCGATACCTTTATCTCTTACTTGAGCTACGTTGAAAATGCACCTCTTGCTGGCAAAGAGTGGTTTTTCTCAGAGAAGTTACATTCGACTTTACCCCCGCCTTCACCTCATATTCTGTCAAGGCTGAAAAGCAGTGTCGCTGATGATTATTTATTGGAAATGGTGCTCTCTTATGCACCGCCTGTCGGGGATTTTGATCAATTCAAATCGATTTATTCGATCTTAGCCACAGCATCGGATCTTTCAATTAACCGATACAAACAGGAAGGCTTGAAGCGTTTAGGTGATAAGTTGCTGGATAAGGTAACCCTTGTTGAACGTATTGCACTCGTCGGGGTTGATACATCGATGGTGGCCATCGACTTGCCTGAGTTTGATCAAGACTTACAAGTCGCGATTAAGTCTTTTCAAGACATGCACGGTATCAAGTCTGATGGGATTATTGGACCTAACACGATCAAGTGGATCAATATGAGCTTTAATGATCGATTGAATTCTTTAGCTTTGAATGCTGAACGTGCTCGATTGTGGCCAAGGAATAGAGACTCACTTATTGTAGTGAATGTGCCCAGCTTTGAGATGAAATATTGGGAGGGGGGAGAAGAGGTATTTGAGTCTAAGGTCGTGGTCGGTAGAAAGTCTCGAAAAACACCACTCTTAGAGATAAACCTAGATTCAGTGATCCTAAATCCTACTTGGAATGTACCGTGGAAAATCATGGTTAAAGATATCCTGCCGAAGGTTAAAGCCGACGAAAGTTACTTAAGAAAGCATAATTTCCAAGTTATCGATGGTTGGCGCTCTATGCAAACAATTGATACTACACAGATTGATTGGCAGACCATTAACTTTAACTCCTTCCCTTATCGTTTACGGCAGAAGGCAGGTTCACACAATGCATTAGGTTTATACAAGTTTAATACTCCTAATAAGCGTGCGATTTACCTGCACGATACGCCGAGCAAAAGCTTGTTTAACAAGGATTTCCGCGCTTATAGCTCCGGTTGCATACGTGTTGAGCATGCCGAGCAATTGGCTGAACTACTGTTTGCGACCAAAGCAAAGCAGGCTCCTAACCAGAGTGGTTATCTTGGCCCTAACACCAAGGTTCGCCTTAAGAAGCGAATTCCAGTGCATATTATCTATCAAACAGTCTTGTTTGAAGATGATGGCATAAAGTATCGAGGAGATATCTATCAATACGACAAGCAAGGGGGCTGAAAGCGATCCGTTTGAGTAACCTCCATACTGGTTGCTCATTAAACCTGGTCGCCAGTGGAACAGTAGGCACTTGTCAAAATTGACATCCAATGTCATAGTTTGCTCAAATTTCAGTTTGCCCTCTAAGGTTTGTATATGTCTCTTAAGTATCAAGTTGTCCCTGTTACCTCTTTCTCTCAAAACTGCTCAATTGTGTGGTGTGATGAGACAATGGAAGGCATTGTTGTCGATCCGGGCGGGGATGTTCAGCAACTGGCTGCTATCATCGAAGAGTTAGGTGTTAAAGTGGTGAACTTGGTATTGACTCACGGTCACCTAGATCATGTAGGCGGAACAGTACCACTTGCTGATATCTTGAACGTGAACATTGTTGGCCCACATAAGGCAGACAACTTTTGGCTTCAAGGTTTAGAGAATCAAAGCCAGATGTTTGGTTTCCCACTGTGCAAAGCTTTTGAACCAAACACATGGTTAGAAGAGGGCGACAAAGTTACTTTTGGTAACCAAGTGGTTGATGTGATTCACACTCCGGGCCACACACCAGGTCACGTCGTACTATTCAGCGAGCAAGCGCGTATGGCGTTTGTTGGTGACGTTTTATTTAATGGGGCTATTGGTCGTACGGATTTCCCACAAGGCGACTTCAACACGCTGATTGCTTCAATCAAGACTAAGCTTTGGCCGCTAGGCAGTGACGTGACATTCGTTCCGGGTCATGGTCCTGAGTCTACATTTGGCCGTGAGCGTGCATCAAACCCGTTCGTCGCGGATGAAATGCCTCTATACTAATTAAATCTTTGATTAGCCGACTTATTATTCGTGTCGATTGATTTAAAATGAAGCTTAGCTTTTGTTCTGAAAGCTAAGCTTTTTTTCTTGTTTTGTTTTTGTGCGCGCGTTCGTTCCACTCCCAAACGTGTCCGCATTAATCTGAAAGACGTTCGGCAGCCGCCAAGTAGCGTCGAGCTAGCCCAACAAACTCCTCCCCACTAATATTCAAATCATGGGTTGATATGAAAATGTCATAGCCATGGAAGCCTCTTTGATACTTCATTCTGTTGGCAAGCATCGCCTGTAATCCAGAATAGTCTTTAATCACCGCGTTCTGATTGTTTGTTTCATTCGGTGAAGCAAGGGTGTCCTGTGATTGATTATCGTTGAAATTTGCGTCGTCGGTATTCTTTGATTCTTTATATTGGCTTAATTCAACACAGCCATTTTCGGTACAACGCGTGTGGTAGTGCGATGAGTCTAAAACCATGTCTTCAAAGTTAGATTCTTTACCCGCCTGTTTAGCGCCCAGATACAGCAGTGCTCGCTGGTTGAGTAACAGTTCACAAGTTATTTTAGGACAAATAGAATCAAGATAGGGCGAGTAGTCTTTCACCTTAATTCCAACCCAAGGTAGAGACTGATGCCAACCATCTTGTTCATAAGTACAAAGCCCCATTCTTTCGATGTTGTTCCATCTTAAAACCCAGCCCCCCTTATAAAAATGCTGCTGGAAGTGAGTAGGAGTGAGGGTGAACATCACTCGACTGCGTAGCATTAAGTAGTAGCCTGTTCCCAGAAGGACAATTATGCAAAATGCACCGACTATCAGTAATTTTGGGTTGTCACTGTAGAGCGCTATAAGCAAGCAAATAATACCCAAAATAACGGTGATAATACGGTACCAACGGGTGAATGAAGGCAAAGAGAAATTTGCGAGATGACGAGTGTCCATAGGCAACACCAAATTTTCATATTTTTGTCTGGATGGATAACCAGTGCATATTACCCTGAATTGATAATGTTATGTATAAATAATAGACGCTAGTCGGCGATGTAGGTATTTTTCGTCGACTTTCGACGCTTCACCCTACAAATAGCTCCTGTTTTTTGGTATAAATCGCGCTTCAAATTTTCACCACTGCGAAAAGGGCAGTGAACTGGAGAAATATTCAATGAGACTTGCTCATAAGCGTAAGGTGCAGGCTAAACTGCAGAAACGCACTAAAGCGGCTGTCGTTAACGCAGTGGCAACGCCGAAAAAAGCGAAGCCTGTCGCAGAGAAAGTTGTAGCAGAAAAACCTGTAGCAGCAAAACCAGCGGTAGAGAAAACAGTAACAGCAACGAAAGAAGTTGCAGTAGCACTGACTCCTAAGCAACAACAAGTTCTAGACATCGTTGTTAGCAATGCTGAAGGCATTAACCCTAAAGGTATCGGCCTAGTCGCTGGTCAAGAAGACGCGAAAGCAGCTTCATGGGCAACAGGCGCATTGAAAAAACTTCTTGAACAAAACTTAGTAGCGAAAGAGCAGCTAGCAGGTAACAAGGTTATCTACAAAGCTATCTAATCCCACGGGATCACATTTGCTTGGTTACGTTTTTAAGCCTCGATTATCGAGGCTTTTTTGTATCGGCTGCAACCGTTGTATCGTCGCATAACCCATAACTTAAGAGCTCTAAACTCAAATCAAATTTGTGGCCGCTGGAAGTGGTCAATACCTATCACATTTTGACCATCAGTAAGCACCAAAGTAGGGCAATACTTAGAAACCATAACGCCGAAAAGTGCTGATAGTTCCCCTCAAGTGCGGTAATCAATAGAGCCTCATCACGAAATAGCAATCAATTGTTAATGCCGCTTGATTGTAACTACTTAGGTATTTCTCATTGGGTTTCCCTTATTCGTGAATGCTGTAAACCCTGTAAAATAGATATCGGATAATTATCTCTTACGTAGTTCTACTTAATCCTTTGGTCTAATACGTAACTTTGCTCACGCCATGCGTGCGTGCTCTCCCTGATATCTTGTTGCCTCGTCACGGTGCACTCTTATGTTGAATCATAAAAAATGCTCATAGAAAGAGTATTAACCCAACAAAGGACGTGAACATGAGCCTCATTTCTAAATCCCTCACACGAGTTTTTAAAAACGTTGCAATCACCGCTGCGGCTTGTTTAGCTTTGGTCGCTACTGGTGCTACAGCCGCTGATAAGGTTTACCGTTTAAAGCTTGCAGAAACGTGGGGACCAAACTTCCCAGTTTTCGGTGATGCAACGAAAAACATGGCGGCGATGGCTGAAAAGATGTCGAATGGTCGACTTCAGATCAGAATCGACTCAGCAAACAAACACAAAGCCCCTCTAGGCGTTTTTGACATGGTTAAGTCTGGTCAATACGACATGGGTCACTCAGGCTCCTACTACTGGAAAGGTAAAGTTCCAAACACGCTTTACTTCACTTCTATGCCTTTCGGTATGACGCCAGCAGAACAATACGCGTGGTTCTATCACGGTGGTGGTATGGAGTTGATGGAGCAGGTTTACTCTCCACACAACTTGATGTCGTTTCCAGGTGGTAACACGGATATCCAAATGGGTGGTTGGTTTCAAAAAGAAATCAACAGCGTTGAAGATCTACAAGGTCTGAAAATGCGAATCCCAGGCTTTGCGGGTGAGATCCTTGCGGAGCTAGGCGCTAAGCCGACCAATATTGCCCCAGGTGAGCTTTACACCTCATTAGAGCGTCGCACAATCGATGCACTGGAGTGGGTAGGCCCGTCACTTGATCTACGTATGGGCTTCCACAAAATCGCGCCTTACTACTACACAGGCTGGCATGAGCCGGGTTCAGAGCTTCAATTCCTAGTGAACAAGCGCACATGGAACAAGTTGCCTGAAGACTTACAAGAGATCTTACGTGTTGCAATGCGTACCGCGGCATACGACATGTATACACAAGCAACGCACGAAAGTGGTAAGAACTGGGTTTCAATGAAGACTGAATACCCCGATGCACAAGTTAAAGATTTCCCGCCTGAAGTTATGTCGGCACTGAAAGAAGCGAACGATCGCCTACTTGCTGCACATGCTGAGAAAGATGAGTTGGCAAAAGAGATCCAAGCTTCACAAGCAAGCTACCTAGAGCAAGTGCGCTCATGGACGGATATTTCACACAGAGCTTATCTAAATAGCCAAGAGAATTAATCGACAGGCTGCTGGACTGAAGCTAAATGAACTCAAAGCTATTCTTATTAGGTAACTAGGGCGTGTTGATCTTTCGAGCTGATTTTTGCAGCGAGTTGCTGGGTATTTATACAAGGCAGAGGCGTCGATGT
>NZ_CANLBV010000040.1 GCF_947488985.1 uncultured Vibrio sp. | reverse complement strand
GCTGGCATTCATGTTGATGTGGCTACCGATGTATTGTTGAACGCGAAATGTACAGCAAAGATCAACACGCCCTAGTCGCAGGAATCTCACCCATTAATTGATGCTGTAGCTCGCTACGTTGGGTTGCATCAAACGTTTGGTTTAGGGTGTGCAACAAGTTTGAAGCGTTGTTACGGATATCATTGATACTTTGATCGCCACCATCAAAGTCTTTGCCTGTCATCATCTTTTCAAATTCGGTCATTACGTTTCCAATCCATGCATCATAGGGGGCTAATAAGGGCTAGTTAGCTCTCCCCAAGTTAATCTACATGACGAAATTTAACGCAATAGTGATATGATAAGAAGTGACTTCTTTTCACTAATGAGTTGACTCATAGGAATATCATGATAGAGCTGTCGCGATTACTTAAATATGACATGAATTTGCTGATTTGCTTGTATGTACACACTCAATTATGCGGTGAATATGTCAAATATTGCCAGTGCAGTCAGGTTGTGTGAGAGCTGCGATCTGATTTTTAGTTATCCGAATAGATGTTTACGCGAATTCGAATATAACCCTGACATTGTGTTAAAGCGTTTACCCTAGAGCTGTCACCTGGTGGGTTGTTCTTAATATGGAACAAGCTATTAGATAATGATCCTAGCCATAAATGGCTTAGGGAACTCATAGTAAAACCCTGTTCCGTATGTTACGTAAAATGCCAGCTTAGATGCCCACTATATAGTGCGGAGAGTACGGCGACCACGAAAAAGTACTGTCCAACCTCTTTCCAACCCTTATTGCCTTTTGACCACAGCGTATTAACCACTTCCGCTGCTTCATCGTATAACCCACCTTGGATGGATTCACATACGTTCATCATACTGACTACCTAGCACTTACCCGAATTGTGGTTTTCATGAGGAACGTCCTCTCACGATTCTTTTCCCACTCAGCCAACGGCCAAGTTTCGTTACTTTGTCCGAGCCGCTGCTTTATTCAGGCTCGTAGGTTCATCTGGTGATACAGACGGTTTTCTCATAAAGCGGTGAACAACGCTTCATACGACCTCAGGTCGCACGAACATAAATGAGTTACGGTAACTACTTAATTAAAGAGTTAGGGATTAGTTTTTCTTGGGTAAAGCTGTCCTCAACAATTGTCTATGTCGTGAACAACTTTACACGTTTGATATAGAGAAACTATGCTTTAAATCCCAACCTAAAGATCAATTTTTTTAACCATTCCCGCCTCAGCATGACCAGGCATATTACAGGCAAACTCAACCTCTTTTTTACCATGGAAATGCCATAGAATTTGCTTCGCTTTACCGGGCTCAACGGTGACAGAGTTTCCACTGTCATGCATGTGGTCACCGGACATATTCTTCATCATTTCGCGGTGTTCAAGCTGTTCTTTTGGCGAGCCAATCACAAACTCATGGTTCATTTTTCCTGTGTTCATTACAACAAACTGAACAACATCGTTAGGCTCAATCTTCACATCGCGCTTAAACTCCATCGTCATATCGTCACTTAGCACAACATGCATCACTTTGTCTGGCTTGGCTCCTGTAGCGGGCATTCCCACTGCAGACATACCCACCATACTCATATTTGAGTGATCCATTTTACTATGGTCCATATCCGCATGATTCATAGCGGAATGATCCATGTTTGAGTGGTCCATCTTGCTGTGATCCATATGTTCCGAACTTGCCATCACGCTTCCAGTCACAACGGTTAGAGCGAGTGCAATTAGATAAGTTTTCATAATCATTTCCTTTATGCTTGTTGGGTAGCGACAGTCATAAAGACTGACTGTCGCGAATTAAAGTTAATTTGCGTTTGAAGATTGCGTAATTTCACGCTGTTTCCAAAGTTTAAAAATCGCTGGAATCACTACCAGTGTTAGCACTAGCGCTGACGCCATTCCTCCGATCATCGGGGCAGCAATCCGTTGCATCACTTCTGAACCGGTGCCCTCGCCATACATGATTGGAATGAGACCGATAATCACGGTCAGCACCGTCATCATTACGGGTCTCACTCGTAAGCCCGCGCCTTCACGGATTGCCTCAATAAGTAATTGTTGATTTAACGATATGCCCTTTTCTGAAGCCTCGAGCTTTGTGTAATGCCATGCTTGATTGAGATAGACCAACATGATGACCCCGATTTCAACCGCTACCCCTGCAAGCGCTATAAAGCCAACCCCAACGGCAATAGAGAAGTTGTAGTTAAGGTGGTGCATTAACCAAAGCCCGCCAACCATTGCTAGAGGAAGAGTAAGCATGATAATCATTACCTCGCCGACTCTTCGGAAGCTAAAGTAAAGTAGCAGCATAATGATCGCGATTGTGATTGGAACCACGATACTCAATCGCTCTTTTGCGCGCTCCATATATTCATATTGACCAGACCAGTTGAGGGAATAACCTGCGGGTAGGGTTAATTCTTCCGCCACTAAACGCTGCGCTTCTTCTACATATGAACCCAAGTCACGACCATCAATGTCCACAAACACCCAACCATTCGGGCGCGCATTTTCAGTCTTGATCATCGGCGGGCCATCTTCATAGCGGACATCGGCGACATCAGCTAAGGCGATACGTGCACCATTAGGGGTAACCAAAGGTAAGTTCTGCAGCTTAGTCACCGAATCACGGTAGCTTTGAGGATAGCGAACATTGATTGGGTAACGTTCTAAGCCTTCAATAGTCTCACCCACATTCATGCCGCCAATTGCGGTAGAAATCACTTGCTGTACATCGCTGATGTTGAGGCCGTAGCGAGCCGCAGCACGACGATTAATATCAATCGTCACATAACGCCCACCGGCTACACGTTCTGCATACACCGAAGCGGTGCCTTCTAAGGTATTAAGCAGTGGCTCAAGTTGTGCCCCTATACCTTCAATTACCTCAAGATCAGGGCCTGCAATCTTGATACCTATCGGCGTTTTTATTCCGGTCGCCAACATATCAATACGCGTCTTAATCGGCATGACCCATGCGTTAGTTAGGCCGGGGAACTGGATCAAGCTATCAAACTCTCGGCGTAATGAGTCTGTTGTCACACCTTCACGCCACTCTTCGCGCGGTTTTAATTGAATGACCGTTTCAATCATCGTCAGTGGCGCAGGATCAGTCGCTGTCTCAGCACGGCCGACTTTTCCCCATACCGTCTCAACTTCCGGTACGGTCTTAATCAGCTTATTCGTTTGCTGTAAAAGCTCTCTAGCTTTACCAATAGAGACACCTGGGTAGGTGGTCGGCATGTACATCAAGTCTCCCTCATCTAAAGGAGGGATAAACTCACTACCTAACTTTGATGCTGGGTAATAGGCCGAGGTCATCAAGGCAAGCGCCAACACAATAATGGTTTTCGGGTATTTCAAACTTGCGTTAAGCATTGGCTTATATAGGGAGATTAAGCCTCTATTAACGGGGTTCTTATGTTCGGGCAATACATTGCCTCGAATGAAATAGCCCATTAGAACCGGAACTAGCGTAATTGCAAGACCCGCAGAGGCGGCCATTGCGTAGGTTTTGGTAAACGCCAGTGGAGAGAACATCTTGCCCTCTTGTCCTTCTAGCGCAAACACAGGCACAAAACTTAGCGTAATAATAAGCAGTGAGAAGAACAAAGGCGCGCCCACCTCTTCTGCTGCTTTAGTAATGACTTGCCAGCGGTTGTTATCATTGAGAGGCGTACGCTCGATATGCTTATGCACATTCTCAATCATTACAATGGCCCCATCCACCATCGCACCAATCGCAATAGCGATCCCCCCCAATGACATGATATTGGCATTGATACCTTGCCAGTGCATGACAATAAAGGCCGACAAGATGCCAACGGGCAGGCTCAACGCAATAACTAAGGAAGAGCGAATATGGAATAGGAATAGGGCACAAACAATTGCGACAACGATGAATTCTTCAGCCAATTTCTTCCATAAGTTTTCAACAGCAGCATCGATTAGCGTTGAACGGTCATAAGTTGTGACAATCTCCACTCCCTCTGGCAAGCTTCTCTGCAGATCTTCCAGTTTGTTTTTCACCTTCTCGATCACTTCGCTTGCGTTTTCGCCAAAACGCATGACGACAACTCCACCAACGGCCTCACCTTCTCCATTAAATTCGGAGATGCCTCGACGCATCTGCGGTCCCAAGTTGATGTCCGCAATATCACCCAATAGCAGTGGCGTGCCACTTTCTGTGACTTTCAATGGCAGTGATTGGATATCTTCAACACCAGATAGGTAACCCGTTGTACGAACCATATGCTCAGCTTCGGCATTTTCAATCACCGATGCACCGGTCTCCTGGTTGCCATTTTTGATCGCCATATTGACTTGTTGAAGCGTTAGGTCGTACGCACGTAACTTAGCTGGGTCAATTTGAACTTGATACTGCTTAACCATCCCTCCCACAGTAGCGACTTCCGATACGCCATCAACGGTTTGTAACTCATACTTTAAGAACCAGTCTTGAATACTTCGTAGCTCAGCTAAGTCGTGTTGGCCGGTTGTATCTTGCAAAATATAGTTAAAGACCCAGCCTACACCTGTCGCATCGGGCCCCAATGTTGGCTTCGCGCTCGGCGGAAGGTTAGGTGCAACCTGACTCAAATACTCTAATACGCGTGAGCGTGCCCAATACATATCGGTATCATCATTGAAAATGATGTACACGTACGAGTCACCAAAGAACGAGAAGCCTCGTACCGTTTCAGCACCCGGCACTGCCAGCATTGCCGTGGTAAGGGGATAAGTCACTTGATCTTCGACGACTTGCGGCGCTTGCCCTGGGTAACTGGTCTTGATGATCACCTGCACATCTGACAGATCTGGAATGGCGTCAACAGGGGTATTCTTAACGCTATAGAGCCCACCGAGCACCAAACCTAACGTGGCAAGAATAACCAAAAAACGGTTACGGATAGACCAACGAATAATGGCACCAATCATTGTTCACCCTCACCTTTTTTCAGCGCTTTCAACACATAATCTGAGCCTTGCTTCTCTACCAGAAATTCGACGCTTTGTGCTTCAGCGTAACCTGCAAGGTCAACACTTGGGTCAGCGGTAAAGTTCATCTCTCCAGCCGGCCAGCCCCAAACATCAACAGCATCGTGAGACAGAGTAATCATGCCAAAATCTGCCATCAGCATCGTAATGTCTCCACGTACCCATACCTGGTTGACAACAGGCGTTTGATCCACTTTCAACTCAACAATTTCATACATGCCGTCTGGTGTTTTCTTCATCTCGAAATCTATCGCTTGCCCTAACTCAAGCCCGGCCGAAGTAACATCTTCTGCTAGGTTAAAATTCATCACCATTCCCGGCCAATCCCACTCCGGAACAGGTTGGTGGTTAATCGTCAACATAGCGTGACCGGGCATGACGTTAGTGATCTCTCCTTTAGCCCAAACCGTCTCAGCGGGCGCTTCCACGCCATTGATACGGTCAAGGTCAGCACTTTGAGATGACTCTGAATCGAGCATAAAGTGTGCTGATATGACGACTTCATCCTCCAGCGATAACCCTTGCGTTACCTCAATACGCTCGCCTGCTTCACGACCCACCTCAATTCGGGCAGAGCGATACTTCCCTTTGCCCTCTGACAACACGACTCGTGTCATTCCACCAGAACGAATCACCGATGGACGTGGAATCGTCAAAACCTGCTCTGATGTTTGGGGCCGCAACGCTATGTTGGCGAACATGTTGGGCTTGAGCTCACCCATCGGGTTATCAAATTTAAGTCGAACCCTAAGCGTACGAGTTTTCGGGTCTAAAATAGGGTAGACATAATCCACTTGTCCTTGCCATTCCTTACCCGGAATCGCATCAAGTGTCATGGTTGCGAGACTACCGGATTTAATCCAGTGAGACTGACGCTCAAAGACCTCAGCATCCACCCATACTTCCGCCAGAGGACCTGCACTGATTGCAGCTTGCGCAGGTGAAAGATAACCACCCTCACGAACATTTAGACTCGCTATCACACCATCGGTCGGGGCTTTAACCGCAATATTTCGCACCACACGTCCACGACGTTTGATGCTATCAATCTGGCTCTTATCAACACCTAACGTCATCAAACGCTCTGACGCTCCTTGCACGAGCCCTTTACGCCCACTTCGATAAGCGTTGAGGAGCTCTTCTTGCGCTTTTACTAGTTCAGGGGAATAGAGGGTAAATAGCGTTTCGCCCCTTTTAACATGATCGCCCACCGAATTGACATTGAGCTTTTCTACCCAACCTGCGACCCTCACATTGGTTTGCCAGAGCAGACTCTCATCGAAGGCGACATAACCTACGGTCTCTATTCTCGGAGATAATGCCTCTTTTTGCACAAATGCCGTTTTCACGCCCAGATTGTTCTCGACCGCTGGGTCAATTGTAACTGTGCCGGGTTTATCGTTGTCGCTTGCTAAATCTTCTGCGTAAACTGGGATCAGGTCCATGCCCATCGGCGATTTGCCAGGCTGGTCGCGTTGATAATTAGGGTCCATTGGCGCAACCCAATAAAGAGGTTCATTGCTTGCTTGAGCCGCACTGCTCATATCCGACATATCGTGTCCGGATATTGAGAACCAATGACTTGCGGAATAACCGAGGACACCGCCAATAACTAGGGCTAGAATTGCAACTTGATGAGTTTTATTCATTTTCTTTTACCTTTTTACTCTTCAATTTTGAGTTGTGGTGATGCTACTTGGTGCTCAAAGCCACCCAGTAAAGCTGCTAGGGAGCTATTAACAACGCTTAAATCAGTAATGAGTCGTTGATATTCAAGTTGCAAAGTCAGTTCATCCATCGATGCTTGAATCACATCACTGTATTGTGCGGTATTGTTCTGATAACCGCGCTCAACGGCCTGAGTTCTCGCTTGGGACTGATTTAGTAACGTTGATTGATATCGCTCTAGTCGCTGCCCCAAGTTCACACGATCAATAATTAACGCATTAACTCGAGCATTCAGTTGTGCCAACACCACATCTTTTTGCGAGCGTGCAGCCCCCACTTGGTATTGGGCCGCTGACAGTTCTCGGTCTTGACGATTATCAGTGAACAGTGGGATATCCATCGTGAGATAAGCACTCACTAAATCTGAGGCAGGACCTGACATATTGTCGGCTTGACGATAGGCGTACATCACCTCTACACCAAACTGAGGGGTATATGCCTGCTCTGCCAACTCGACTTGAGTCTGGGTCGCAGCAATGCTGGCATCAACCATATTCACCATTGGATGTTGGTTAAGTTTTTGATAGTGCTGATGAGAGTCAATATGATCGGCGAGGTAACTATCAAGCATCGGCCAAGCCAACTGATTACTGGCTCTTAGCTCTTTGTTTCGAGCTAGCCAATCATCTCCCAACCACTCCGAAAGTTGAGAAAGTAAACGCCTTTGCATCTGTGCATTGCTTTGAAGCTTTTCATCCAACTGACTGATTTTCAGTTGCGCATTAAGCACGTCTTGTGCTTCGCTTTTCCCTAAGCCGTAATTGGTTTGTATGAACTGCTCTAGCTCAACCAATAATGAGCGATTGGCTTTGAGGGTTTGTTCGGCATATTGCTGATAGCCGAGCTCAAGCCAAAGCTGGGACACGCTCTGAGTAACGTCTAGCTCACGACTTTTTACTTGTAACCCAATACCATCAGCTTTTTGATTGGCTTGTTTCTGTCTGAGATCTAGCGTTGATCCACGTTCGAACTGCTGCATTAAACCGACTGAGATGTTAGTCATTGGATCGTCGTCGAACTTGAAGCTATCGACTGGAAGACCACCAAAACCTACTTTGAGTTTTGGATCCATCAGGGTGGACTGAGCAACACCTGTCTCTCTCATTGATTGAGATTGCGCAAAGTATTGCTTGCGCCCATGATCGTTATCTAAGGCCTGTTGAACAAGTAAATCTAACTGAGCTTTCGCGTCTGCTTGTTCCTGCGCCGACATAGAGGCCACGCTTACATCATGTGCGATAACTGTATAAGGGGTGAATACACTAATGGCTAGCACACCGATTGCTAATTGATTTTTCACAATTTATTCCTTTTGGAAACACTTCAAGAACAGAGCTAAAAGGAACACATGGTTCGCCTTGCTTGTCTTTCTTAGAGCGTCAATATTGTTAAGCGAACTCTCTCGAGCTCAACAAATTATTGATAGGAAAAATTATGCTGAAGGTGGCCGTAACAGCGTCTGTAGACGCTCGACTTTTTGGCCTATGGTGAGATGTGTGTATGGAGCTAGCGAAGACTCTATCGAGGCAAGTTCACTGGTTGGCGTTAAAGGGAAATGAGCACCGCTGCAAGCAGCGGTACAACACATATGGACACCACTACCTGATTTACAATGCTCATCAACATCACTGGCTTGCTCTGTGGAATGATGCACGCTTGAACTCATCGAGTGACAATCGGTCAACTCTTGCTGCTCTGTTACCGAATGTGAGGTATCTATGACGTGGAATGACATCTTTGGAGTACTCGACGCATACGCAGACATCAGCATTGCGAAAATGCTGATAAGGGTAACCCAAATTGTCTGCCATTGATTGTTCATAACATGTCCGATGTCGATTCGGTATTCAATATAAACCCTGCCCTTAGGGTAAGGTCAAGAGTTTTATACTAATTACCTTTAAATATAAGCTTAGATGGTTTCAACGCTAATACACAACAGTACTTAACATTTGTGAGCACATGCCGCTTCTCTCGAAGCTACATCCATTTCCGTAGTGGATGTAGCTTCGTCCTCTTGTTTCTGTTTTAAATTCCACCCGTAACATACCGCTTTAAGCACTTTTGAGATTAAAAGAGCTATCAAGTTACTCTTCTAAAAGAATTCAGTCATTTGGAGCGGCCGAGTTCCCCCCGAACTCGACCTGTTCCAGACGCGCAAGCAAAGGTGTGTGGATTCTGGCGTACTCATAAATTAACCAATTCCAGTTTGTTGTGTAAATAATCAATAGCTTGGCGATTGATAGGTCGTATTTCGTGGTGCAAAAGCATAGAAATGAATGATTGTGAGCGTGATGCCTGAACTCATGCAAGAAGGCTGGCGTATTGAAGCGTGAGGGCAGACACAATATGAAACATCACTAGCTAGCTAGTTAATAATATCGTTATATTTAAATTTGTAGGGATTTATAACTAGCCAGTGGAGTGTGCTAGTTTTAAGAGTTGGTCATCTTTTATTCTAGTGTCATACACTGCTTTTGAATTTTCAGTTGGATTTAGTGTCTTAATTATTAAATATTACGGGATAAATGATTGTTTAATGTTGATTTGGCAAGATCTTCAAGTATCCTTTATGTAAGTAAAACGTTAAATATCGAAGGTTAATTAACAATTATTAAGGAGTCGATGATGTTGCATGCTCACGAAAATACCCTACATATTACCCACCTCAGTAGCCACGCAGTTGAGGAGTTGTCACCGTCATTCTCTAAGCTTCCAAGCACAGAGCACGCGGATGGTCAGTTTCGATTGAGAAGGTACTCGGTGGTTCAATTCAGTAATGGACAAGTCGTAGAGCTAGACAAACATAACTTTGTTCAGTCTGAAGACATTAATCACTTTCAAGGTGACGTTGTTCGCCAATTCGAGCCAATTGAAGCACCCATCCTAAGCAGCGAAGGTATGCAAGAGATGTGTGAACTGTTTATTGAAACTAACGGGCTTGAAGACGGACAAGAAATTGAAATCCACCAAATTCGTATCGCTGCTATTTATGAAGAGACGCAGGTTGCGCCAGAAGGCGTGCACCAAGATGGCTTCGACCACATTGCGTTAATTGGCGTTAACCGACACAACATTGTTGGTGGTGAGATCATGCTATACCAAGATTCTCATGAAGCGCCATTCTTTAGAAAAGTGCTTGAAAACGGAGATGTTACGATGCTTGCAGACAGTAAGTTGTGGCACAACGCACAACCGATTCGCACTATAGACCACGATGAGATGGGTTACATGGATTTGTTTGTGCTAACGGCTAAGGATGCGCGCAATGTCCTTCACTCTTAATGATATTCGCCAGCAGTTCAGTGCGTTAGGCCAATACCACGATGGTAAGCCCGTTACTTTCTTTGATGGCCCGGGTGGCTCTCAGGTTCCTGAAAATGTTTTAGCATCCATGACGGAATACCTAGGGCACTTTAATTCAAACCTCGGCGGTCATTACTTTTCTAGCCAAAAGACCACAGGTTTAATGCAACAAGCGAGAGAAGCGGCACAAGCGCTACTCAATGCTGAATCTTCTGGCAACGTTGTGTTTGGTGCGAACATGACATCTCTGACCTTCCAACTTAGCCGTGCAATCAGCCGTGATTGGAAAGAGGGCGATGAAGTTATTGTCACTGCGCTAGACCATTACTCGAATGTATCAAGCTGGCAGCAAGCAGCAGACGACAAAGGCGCGATTGTTCGCCAAGTTCGTGTCGACGAGTCGGATTGCAGCCTAGACATGGCGCACTTTGAGTCTCAGTTAAATGAGAAGACCAAGCTCGTTGCTGTGACGTTTGCTTCGAACACCACGGGTTCAATTGTTGATATGGCGAAGGTCATCGAGCTTGCACATCAACACGGTGCTCAGGTGTATGTTGATGCGGTTCACTACGCTCCTCATCACTTGATCGATGTTCAACAACTGAATTGTGATTTCTTAGCGTGCTCGGCTTACAAGTTCTTCGGCCCGCATGTGGGTATTGCTTACATTGCACCTCAATGGCTGCATACGTTAAAGCCTTACAAGGTTGAGCCTGCCACTAACATTGGGCCAGGCCGTTTTGAAACAGGAACACAAAGCTTCGAAGGCCTTGCAGGTGTGATTGCAGCGGTGGATTACTTGGCACAGTTTGGTGAGCCAACAGGTTCACTGCGTTCTCGTTTAGAGCAAAGCTACGCGCTCTATAACAAGCATGAAAGCCAGCTGAGTGAGTATTTCCTCAAGCGTTTAGGCGACCTTGAAGGGGCAAAACTTTATGGTAAAAAGGAGTTTGATTCGAACCTAAGAACACCAACATTCGCCATCACCTTTGGTAATCACTCGCCAGAGTTCATCGCTAAGAAGCTGGGTGAACATAATATCTGTGTGTGGAACGGACACTTCTACGCATTGGGTTTGGTAAAGCAGTTGGGTATCGAAGAGCAGGGCGTGGTGCGTATTGGTTGTATGCATTACAACTCGATTGAAGAGATCGACTTGTTGTTCAATGTTTTGGAAGGGGTCCTTCGCGAAGGTTAGTACGGTCAGAAAATAAATGTAAGAGTGGAATCACCGTAGTATTTTTGATGTATTTAATTGCTTAAAAACATGGCGACAGGGTGGTCGCCATGTTTGAATACGTTGGCTTGTTACGCAGAAACTTCTACTTCGTAAGACCCAAATTTACGGATGTTAATCACACCTGTATCTAAGATAAGGTATTGACCTTTTATGCCTTGCAGCACCCCCGTCACTTCAGGATTCTTATCAAAATTGTGCGATACAATCTTCACTGGGTGCTGCTCAACCGGGTAGCTCAATGAAGTGATCTCCTCACTGAGTACCTCGATAGCATCGTCACCGAATTTTGCTCTGATCTCTTGGATTTTATCCTCAACCAATGGCAACAGTTCTTTTGCTTTCTCTACCAACTCCATATCGTCGCCTTCGCCTTTTAGCAGCGTGCGCCAGTTGGTTTTGTCGGCGATGTGTTTTGCCGATTCAGCTTCAATCAGGCCAGAAATCTGACGAGTTTTTACCTTCAAAATAGGTAGACCTTGAGTCGCACCTTGATCAATCCAACGTGTTGGGATTTGAGTGTGACGCGTGATACCAACCTTTAGGCTAGATGTGTTCGATAGGTACACGAAGTGATCAACCATGCAGTTAGCTTCCGCCCACTCTGGCTCACGACAGGTTCCTTGATCGTAGTGGCAAGTTTCCGGCTTCATGATGCACATATCGCAGCTGGCTAGCTTTTTCATACAGACAAAACAGTGGCCTTGAGAGTAGCTTTTCTTGGTTTTCTTACCACAAGAGCAGCAAAAAATGTTGCCAGTGTGAGTTAGGTTGATGGTTTTACCAATAAGAGGGTTTAGCTCTACAAACTCTTCGCCTACAGGCAAACGGTAGGTAACCGCGCCATCAAGGGAAGCACTCATCTTTTTGAGTGTTCCTTTTGCTAATAAAGACATGACATTACTCGTTGTATTTTGATTGTTATTTCGTCGGCTCGCTTGCCTTGTGAGCAGGCAGTACGGTTAACGATGATTATGCGATGAGTATAACAAATAGAGCCTGTTTTTATACGCTTGTTTCTAGATTCATAATCTTGCTTAGTCACTCAAGAACAACCTAAACGGGCACAGATATCGATGGCGGCGAGCACTAAGCCGTTATACATTCTGCGCATGCCACACTTTAAAGATCGGTTTTTGAAGGGGGTGAAATAGGGCTAGGGCTAAGTGATGAATCGGGTTTTGGCTGAATCGGCTCTTTAGGGCCAAGGAACTTAGGTGCGGTACCTATGATATACAGGTCTAGAAACGCCTTAGTTCGGGCAAATACTTCACGTAAGCGTATGTTCAATCCTGAGTGATGAGTAGGGCCTGACACCGCCAAACATTGCGCATGAATATCGTAAGAGCTGGCGATAAGCAGCGCTCTTTCACAGTGGAACTCCTGAGTGATAATTAAGAAGTTATCAGTGTCGAATATCTTTTTTGCACGAACGATCGAGTCTAAGGTTCTAAACCCAGCATAATCGAGATTGATGCGCTCGTCGGGTATCCCTGCTCTGAGTAAATCGCGCTTCATCGTCCATGGCTCATTATACGATCGATGAGCGTTATCGCCACTTAGGAGGAACTGGTTGACCTTCTCACGATCGAACAGCTCAATTGCGGCTTCAATTCGGTACTTATAGTAGTCGTTGAGGGTTCTACCTAGATACTTACTGGTGCCAAGTACCACGGCGACCTCGCGCTCGGGTACTTGTTCGATATCGTAGATGATGCGATCTTTCGCTTGCCATGAAACCCAATAATCGATCGCAATAACCGCAGCACTGCCTACCAACAAGACAAGAAAAGCACCAAACAGAAAACCTTTCAGTTTTTTGTAAGCTTTTAGTAAGTAGCCACGGTAAATGTGAGAATCAAATTTCACTCTCGGCATGTTCCTTTGATCGAGCGTTAATGGTAAGTGCCCGATAATACCAAATAAAACTGAGAAAAATCAGTTTAAAAGACAAGACAGTGCAAAGAAAAGCCCCTGCGATGGGCAGAGGCTTAGATAATAGAGAGGAATGGCCTGAATTAGAATGCGGTGCGCTTGTAGCGGCGGTAAACCGGCTGCCAGAAGTGTTGGTCGATCGCTTGTTGTAGTGCATCCTCAGTAATTTCAAGTGCGACACCCTGTTCAATGGCTTTTTTACCAACTGCCAGAGCAATCTTCTTCGATACCGTGTGGATCTCTTCCAATGGTGGCAGCAGAGCGCCAGAGCCATTGATTGCAAGTGGAGAGCAGGTTGCAAGCGCGCGGCTTGACTCCATCAGCATTTCATCGGTGATACGTGACGCTTTTACAGCCAGTACGCCAAGGCCAATGCCCGGGAAGATGTAGCTGTTATTACACTGAGCAATTGGGTAAGTCGTGCCGTTGTATACGACAGGTTCAAACGGGCTACCCGTCGCCACAAGCGCTTGACCATCAGTCCAACGAATAATGTCGTTTGGTGTCGCTTCAACACGACTTGTAGGGTTCGACAGCGGGAACACGATAGGGCGTTCACAATGTTGGTGCATCTCAGTGATGACTTCTTTGCTGAACAGACCCGGGGCACCGGATACGCCGACCAATACCGTTGGCTTCGCATGACGCACCACGTCTAATAGTGAGAAACCCGTACCGTTGCTTTCCCAGTCTTTAGTATTTGCGTTGGTTTGTACCAGACGTTGCTGGAAATCAAGCAGGTTTTGCATGCCTTCCTGTAGCAGACCCCAACGGTCAACCATGTAAACTTGAGAGCGAGCTTGTGCATCGCTGATACCTTCCGACACCATCTGAGCAATAATCGCTTCAGCAATACCACAACCAGCCGAGCCCGCACCTAAGAAGGTAATACGTTGATCGGACAGTTTACTGTTTGCTGCTTTACATGCTGCAAGTAGAGAGCCAACCGTGACGGCGGCTGTGCCTTGGATATCATCGTTGAAACAACAGATACGATCTTTGTAACGCTCTAGCAGTGGCATTGCGTTCTTCTGTGCGAAATCTTCAAATTGAACCAGTGCATCAGGCCAACGGCGTTGAACCGCTTGGATGAACTCTTCAACGAATGCATTGTATTCATCCCCTGTGATACGAGGGTTACGCCAGCCCATGTACATTGGGTCTGCAAGGCGTTGAGGGTTGTTAGTACCTACATCGAGCACGATTGGTAGCATGTAAGCTGGGCTTATGCCACCACACGCCGTGTAAAGTGCAAGCTTACCGATAGGAATACCCATACCACCAATCCCTTGGTCTCCCAAACCAAGAATACGCTCACCATCGGTCACCACGATCACTTTTACATTGTGGTTGGTTGCGTTGTTCAGTAGGTCATCGATACGATCGCGGTTCGGGTACGAGATAAATAGGCCACGGCCACGACGATAAATATTTGAGAAGTTCTCACATGCAGCACCGACAGTTGGCGTGTAAATGATAGGCATCATCTCAGAGATGTGGTTTTGAACTAAACGATAAAAAAGTGTTTCATTGGTATCTTGGATATTACGAAGATAGATGTGTTTATCCATATCGCTTTCGAAGTTGCAATATTGCTGATATGCGCGTCCGACTTGCTCTTGGATGGTCTCGGTTGTTTCCGGCAACAAACCTTCAAGGTTGAAAGAACTGCGTTCTTCAGCAGAGAATGCGCTGCCTTTGTTGAGAAGAGGAGTACTTAGAAGAGCTGGACCAGAGTAAGGGATATAGAGAGGGCGTTTATCGTTGTTCATTGGATGCCTAATTATGGGAGAAAGAGAAACGGAAAAATGATAGCGGTTTAGTTGTTCTATTGTAAACCGTTTCTCCGCGATCTTCGCCAACAAAATGATATTCTCACTGGCGTCCCACATTTATCGAATTCTAATGTCATAATTCGTTATACTTTGCTCACATTTTTCGTTATTTATCATCCTTATGCCACTACTTCCCATTGACGCCTATGCCAACGTTTTTCATGAACAGCTGCCGAAAACTCATCTTGTTGTAGAAGCCGAAACAGGCTCGGGTAAATCAACGCGTTTACCGATTTGGGCATCTCAACACGGGCGAGTGCTGGTGATTGAACCCAGAAGGATCGCGTGTACGTCACTCGCCAAATTTCTCGCTCAGCAATCGGGGCGCAAGCTGGGTGATAAGGTTGGGTATGCTATTAAGCTTGAGTTGGAATACAACGAGCAAACTGAGGTTGTCTTTGTGACGCCCGGTATTGCGCTGCGTTGGTTATCAGAAGATGGGCTCGCAGGCTTTGATGTGATTGTGGTGGACGAGTTTCACGAGAGGCGCTGGGACATTGACCTCCTGGTGGCGATCCTTAAACAAAAGCAAAGTCACCGCTTGGTGATCACGTCGGCAACCATTGAAGGGGAGCGCCTTGCCTGTTATTTGAATGCGAGCCGAATACGATGTGAAGGTCGTAGCTATCAGGTTGCTATCGAATACAGGGCGACTGAGACACGAGCACTGCCGGATATTCGCCATTTAGAGCAACGCATTACCGAAGAAGTGAGTCGTCAGTTATTCGGCTCTCATGGTGACATCTTAGTGTTCCTTCCGGGCAAAAAAGAGATTGTGCAATGTGAACAGGCTTTGGCAAAAAATCCAGATATCCAAGTGGTGAAATTGCATGCGTCGGTCAGTGATAAAGAGCGATATTTAGCGTTATCTGGTCGTAATATCGATAGCACAAACCACACCAATATCGACAGCAGCGACAGTTTGCGAAAGGTTATCCTTTCTACCAACGTTGCTGAAACCTCACTCACCATACCTGACATCGGTGTGGTGATAGACTCAGGATTAGAAAGACGCACGGTTCAGCGAAACGGCAGAACCACGTTAATGCTTAAATCCATATCACGAGCCAGCGCTAAGCAACGAGCAGGTCGTGCGGGTAGGGTGATGGACGGTGTTTGTATCCGTTTGTATGGTGAACATGCTGCATTAGAGTTAGTTACCCCTCCAGAGCTGCAACGCGAAGAACTCACCGAACCAATGCTTGGCGCAGCATGTTGTGGTACATCGCTTGAGAGCTTATCTTTTCTTGATCCTATTCCTGAAAAATCGCTAAACCGTGCTACTCAAACCTTGTTGATGATGGAAGCGATCAACGCGGAACATCAAATTACTGAACATGGGAAAAAACTCTACCCGCTGCCGATTGATGCTTTGTATGCAGATATCGTCACTCGAATCAAAAGCAAAGCACTTAAAGAAGCTATGGTGGATCTTACGGCTGCGCTGTCCGTTCCTGCCCGTTTGTATCAGTTGCCAAACAATGCAGAACACCTGGAAGCGATCGCGCAACAAGAGAAAGAGGGGTGTGATGTATCCCTGTTAATTCAGATTGTTCGTGGCCGCGAGTATCCGCATTTAGAAATAGATCAGCAGGCCCTGAATGAAGCACAAGGGCTAGCAAAGCAAATGCGCGAGGTGTTTGAGCTGCCTCAGTTAGAAGCTGCGTCACGTTTTAAGCGTACTGAACTGCTCAAGACTATTGTCAACCTGCATCCTGAACTGGTGTTTGTACGCCGACTGAAAAGAACAGAAGCCTTTGCCAATGGAGCATTGGAAGTCGTACTTGGACGTCAGAATCGTTTTCCAGACAATGTACAAGCGATGTTGGTGCTTGATACTCACAGTTTACCGGGAAGAGGCGTTAAACAGACCTTGACCATAGCCACTACGACCGCGCCAATTCCTCTTGAGCTTATTATTGAAGCTGAGCTAGGAGAGTGGCAGCAAGGTGAAACGGTTGTGAATGATGATGGCGTCTTTACGGAGATGGCGCTGGCGTACGCAGGCCGGATAATGACGACTAAGCTCGTCCCAGCTCAAGGCCAGTTGTCCTTGAAGCCGATTGTTGATTTGGTGTCAGCGGGTGTTCAACTACCGGGCTTTGCAGCGGCTCGCACTCAAGAGATCAAACATTGGCAGCTTTATGTGAAACTTGGACTCGATGAATACATCCCATTTACACCAAAGGTCGAGCAATTAAACTTTGAGCTATGGTTTATTGAGCAACTTGAAGTGTTAGGGGTAACGGATGTCGGCGAATTGGACATGTTTGAGCATTCAGATATTCCCTTTGATGGAATTCCGAGCTGGCTTTACCCTGAGTTTTCGGAAAAATTTCCTTTTGTACTGAACCTTGCTGACTTGCAACTTGAGGTTGAGTACTTACCCGGACGAAAGTTGATTTACGTTCACTATCAATCAGGCAGTCGCAAGTTATCGCCAAAACGTTGGGAGCTGCCAACGTGGTCAGGTTGGCGCATTCAATACAAGAAGGCGAGTCGGATTGTCGACATAAAATAGCTCGATAATTTTTGCCTCCAAAATATTAATCAAACAGATGCATATGTATTTATTTGGTACATATTTTGTTACAAGCGTGGTTTTTATATGCCTTTTTATCCAATCAAAAGGTGATAAAAGACCATTCCTTTATATCCTATTGCTATAAAGGAAGAGTTGGTAGATATTGAGTATATTGCATTGCCAAAGTGTCGGGGGACATCATGGATAAACAGAAAGAGACGCGTGTAGAGTTTGATTACACAACTTTTCTTGGCGCCTCGTGCAGTAAAAAATGGACTTTTTTGGAGGCACTAACCACCATTGCACCTGTATTCAGCACCGTCTGGAAAGATAGCATCAAAGAGTTAGCAAGCCCTGAAGATCGGCTTTGGCAAATGGCATTGAAATCACTGTCTACGCGTAAAAGCGATGAGTCGAACATTGTGACCTTACTCAAGCTTGCTAAGTTGGAAGGAATCAATGAGCTCAAAGTGGTGATGCCATATTCACTTGAAGAAGAACAAATCGAGTACATTGAATCTCGCAGCCACCTATTGATTGCCGGAACCTCTGGTGAAGAGTTTACGATTAGGCTTTAACCATTTATTTAGCAGTTAGCAGTTAGCACAAAGCATATTCAAAACGGTATACGTAAAAAGGGCCTCATTATTGAGGCCCTTTTTGTCTCTAAAATTTGAGTTTACGAGCTTTCTAGCTTTTATTTTGCCACTAAGCCACTAGTCGATTAGACCATAGTCGGCGCGCAACACATCGATGATCTCTTGCTTAGGGTTTTCACTGAGTACAATCTCTGCACCTGTGATCTTCGCAGCGATATCAAGGTACGTGCGAGAAAGAGACATCAATGCATCTAGCGGAAGCTCATTGTCGCGTGCTAGTGCTTCACGCTCTGGCATACGCTCTTTATTCAATAGAATGTCTGCATCAGGAAAGTGGTTAAGCAAGAACTGACGGAAGCCTTCTTTTGAGTTCTCAACGATGTTGCCCTTGTTGTATTCCTGAGTATCCCAAATACGAGATGAATCTGGAGTACCGACTTCATCCATGTAGATTAGCTTCTCTTTACCTTGAGCATCGTTCACGTAACCAAACTCGAACTTAGTGTCGACAAAGGTTTGGTCCACTTTCGCCAGTGCTTGGCTGATCACGTTGAAGCCTTCTTTTAGCAGCTTCTCGTAATGCGCGATATCACTTGCTTGAGTAAAGTTGAACGCTGCGAAGTTATCTTCAATGTTGTTACGCGTGATGTTCACATCGTCAGCTTCTGGTACACCAGGAATACCTTTCAGAATCCCTTTAGTAGAAGGCGTGATAAGTAGCTCAGGCAGCTTCTTGTCTTTCTCTAGGCCTTCTGGCATTTCGATACCACAGAATTCACGTTCGCCGTTCGCGTACGCACGCCACATAGAACCCGTGATGTATTGACGACAAATCGCTTCAATCATTACTGGGCGAGCTTTTTGTACAATCCACACGAATGGGTGAGGGATATCAAGGATATGACTGTCAGCGAGGCCGTTGTCTTTAAACAATTTGAACCAGTGGTTAGAGATAGCATTCAGAGCCGCTCCCTTACCCGGAACACCTTTTAGATTACCTTCACCGCGCCAGATACAATCAAACGCAGAGATACGGTCACTGATCACCATGATAGCTAAAGGCGCATCGGGTGCTACGTCGTAGCCTTTATCTTTAATTAGTCGTTGGCTATCTTCTTCAGTTAACCAGTAGACTGAGCGAACCTTGCCACTGTGGACAGGTTTGTCAGTACGGATTGGTAGGTCATCATTTACGGCAAGAACTTGATCAGCAAGGCTCATTTAGACATTCCTATCTTTTATCAAACGTCATACAGAGAAGTGCGGTGTGCACATGATTAGACGGGCATTATACCCAATCTAATGTGAGCTTCCAGAGAAAAAGCAAACGTTTGCTAAATCGATCGATCAAATAAACATACCTGCCTAACGATTCCCTGAAAAATGGTCGTATTGTCGGCAGGGGCTTGGGGCTGTGCGGGTTTAGTGAATGCGTTCTGAATTGGCATTGATAAAGAAGACTTCGCACTGAAAACGTTTTGCTAATGTTGTTAGGTACTTTTGGCTAAATGGATCTATCGATGTGCTTGCGACAATCGCACTCGCATTCTTAGAGCGTATTGCTTTCTCAACCGTTTCTACTTCCGTCATTTGACAAGAGGCTTTCATGTGAATAACACGGTCACAGCAGACATTATGTTGCTTGAGTTTCTTCGCTGATGGTCTCGGTGTTTGAGCGGTAAACAACAGCCATTGATGTTGGCTGGACAGCAACGCCATTCTTGCGAACAACGCTTGCTCGTTTGAATGTTTGCCTTTACGAGAAACGGATGTAAATGCGCAGTGAACTAGCGGGCTAGAGTGTTGTGCTTTAACGTGTGCTTGAATCATTTTGCTGTCCTTATATACATGCTGTATGTGCATACAGTAGTTTTTGTTGTTTATAAGATCAAGCGTTTTTTGGCGTTATTTTTGGCCGACATTGTCCATTTAAATGATTGTTTTTATTTTAAGCTGTTGAAATTAAATAATAAAAATATATTCATTTTATTCTCTGTTTTGTCGCTCATATTGAAGGAATGTGATCTCTATACAGGTGTATACAGTGGTTTTTCGTAAACTACTGTATAGAACATAGAACATAGAACATAGAACATAGAACATAGAACATAGAACATAGAACATAGAAGATAGAAGTAACAGGTACAAAAAAAGCGCCCAAGGCGCTTTCTTATATTTCATCGGTGCTACTTATCTCAGCGTTGCTTGGGAGAGTTTTGCTCTCATTTCCATTTCACCAATATTGAATTGGCGAACATCCATGGTTGCAATATCGTTGCACTCTTTACATGAATGATGACACTTACCATCAAGGTAGTCGTGCTTTTTTACTAGGCTTGGCTTTTTGCACCAATCACAAACGCCTTCTACTGTGAACATATTCTCTCCTCACCTGTGTATGCCAGGTGTATTTTCGGTTCGAAGTATGACACAAGTACTACCCATTAGTTAATAGTTTGTGACCTGCTTTTGAGAGGGGGATCGATTGTAGAACCCATTAAATCAATATCTTTACGGATTGGAAAAGTGAAAGCGCTTCATTGTTTACGTTTTTGCAACACGGTTTAGGATGGTTTTTAGCGCACTATTCAAACGTTTCATCTCTTCATCACACCCATGGCCGTCAGGGTGGTAGATTTTAGAGAGGTGCTTGTATCTCATCTTAATACTTCTCTTATCGGGAATTGCGCTAGGCGTGTAACCAAACAGCGCGCAGGCGATGTGTAGATGTTGCATTTCGTTGTTGCTTTGCTGCTTTTTTAATTCGAGATACAAGGTTTGCAATTGACGCTTTTGCTGCTTAATGGTGACATCTTTCGAGCTAAGCTGTGCTGCAAGTGATTGCTGTTGTTCCAATTCTCCGGATTTTAGAATTTGTTTTTTCCGCAATATGATCAGAATTAATGTAATAACGACGATAACAATCAACCCGATCACCAAGGTCCCAATCCAATAGGGGTAAATAGTAACATTTAGAGGAGGTTCGAGAGTGCTAGGAGTAAGGTTAGTTTCATTTGACCGGTAAGAGTCGTCACTGAGCCCGGAGTCGATTTGGCTATTGTGGTGCTTAATTGAAGATATCTGCTTTGCGCGTTGCTGGTTGAATTGTGTTTCAAGAATGCGGTTGTAACCCTGTTCTGCATCAGGGTTATCTTGTAACGCTGCCTCATACCACACCTGCGCGGCGTCTAATGCGTTAAGTGGGTTGTTTTGTTCGTTGTCAGCCACAGATTGATAGATCTTAGCGACCTCAATCGGTGCTCGTTTATTGCCTTGCAATGCCGCTTTGATGAACCATTCCAGAGCGAGCTTGTTATTTTGTTGTACGCCTGTGCCCGTTAAGTACCATTCACCAAGTCTAAATTGTGCATCTGAATTACCATTATCGGCAGATTGGGAGTACCAATAGAAGGCGTCATTGACGTTTTTAGTCGTATCCGTGCCTAGCTCATACGATTGGGCTAATTGATACGGTGAGGCGAGATCTTGCTTTTGAATATCAAGTGTAAGAGGAGCATCGCTTTTTGCATTAGCAATGTGTGTTATCGAAAGTATTAGGGTTAGAAACAGGGCGCGACCAAGCGATGATCGTAGTTTTTTCGATGCGTCAGACAATAGATAAATCTCGTAAAAAAGCTCAGTGCCGATATCAGTATTGATACGCTATATCGCTGATAGTGAAACCATTTAGCGTGAATACCAATCACTGTGACTACGTTACTACGATTGGTATCAACAAGCTATACTACGGACAATCAACTATATAGTGGCTAACTCAATAGATAAAGACAGGCTGAGCTTTAATCGTGCTGCTTAGTGGCTAGATTTGAGCAATACGCTCAACAGTGTAAAGCCGCACTACGATTTTGTGATCTTTTTTGCGGCTTGGGCTCCAGCAACAGGGCGATTCACCGATAACTTACGACCTTTTTTCAAACCAACCTCATAGTCGGCAGTAAGGTTTTTCATCGCTTCTTTAAGTTGCTGCTTGAACGTTTCGCGGTCGATATTCTTGAACTCTTTATCAATGTAGTTATTGATCTTGTTGTTGGACTCATCGTCTGGCGCAATAGTCGGTAGCTTTTCAAGTGCACCTTCAACCCAGCCTGAGACAAACGAGTTGACGCGGCGTGTGACTTCGAGTGAACCCGTCCCTGACCCCGCAAAACTGTTTCTGAATTGACCGGTGTGTTCATTCAGTTCGCGATAAATAATATCGAAGGCAAAAGCGGCGAAGATAGCGCGATCGGCTTCACCAATGAACTCAACACGCTTGAGGCCTTTATGGTTGAGTAGCACCGCTTCTACGCCAAATTTGCTGTTGATACCACGAATAACACGCAGCAGAGTAGAGCTGATATTTGCAGGTAACAGGTGAGAGGATTGCGTTTTGCCCATCTTGATAAATTCAATATCGTCTTTTTCAAGACCATATTTCAGCATCAAGTTATGCGCCATTTTTATTGCATTGGCAGCTTCATTGACGTTCGCAGAATTTCCAAGCTCAAGACACTTGGCAATTTTTTTTAGGGCTTTTTTCTTATCCATCGACTACTTAATCATTACCGCAAATTTTTAAAAGTCCGACATTTTACATGTTTTCACAGGCAACAGAAAGCCTAAACTCGCTCGATGTACTTTTCTTGATGATCTAGTGAACTGAATTACAGTAGAAACGGCCGTCAGTTTGCTGGAGCAGACAAAATTGCTGACGCAGACAGAAACGCCATCAAGATGATTGATGGCGTGAGTTATACGAGTTTAGGATTTAAATCGTGTTCTATGGATCTAGATATTCAGCTCGCTAAACATCTTATATGTCTAGCGAATTTAGGTGCTTACTAAGCTAGGCGATTAGATCCCAAGCTCATCAAGCAAATCGGCTGCGGAATCATTGTCTGAATTTTGCGAAGGCTTATTGTTGTCTTGCATCTTTCTCTGAGTCTCTTCGAGAATGCTGTCTGGACTATCATCCTCAGCAATTTCAAACTCTTCCAGTTGGATGAACTCTGTCTTATCCATCGCAAGCTCAAGGTAGAAAATGTTGTTACTTTCAGTAGAAAAGGTCACACGGCGAGCTTGTGGGCGGTCTAGATTGGTATCGACAGACAGGTTGACTTGCTTGTTGAGCGCAAGCATCTTCGGTTGGTTTTGAGTGATGTTGGTTTGCAGCTCTTTGCGGATCTTACTGGTGAAATCACCCACCAATTGGTTCATTAACTCACCCAATACATCGCCGACTTCGTCCGAAGTGTGCAGTATCGCCAGTTCATCTTCCGGCATCCCCATGTTACGCATGTAGTTCGCATAGATCTCTAATACTGCTTTCGACGTAAAATTGATCACAACCAGTCCAGAAAACCCACCATCAAACAGGACAAAACACCCAAAATCAGGTTTTAGGCTGGTCTTGTTGATTTTCTGGACCATTGCAGAGTAGGACACCTTAGAATCCGTCGCTGAAGTCAGTACGCTTGAGACGGATTGGCATAGCTTAAGAAGGATATCTTCAGTTGTGACTGTTTTGTTTTTTTTCATTATTATGTGTCCATAGAGGTGTCTAAAACCAAATGTGAATCAATATATTACTACTGAATTAACACGAAAGTGACGATTTTCCCATTTTTGCACTGAGATTCTGATTTGATCACCTTTTTATATGATCTTAATAGTAGTAAAGTGACGAAATTCAAAGAAATTATTAAAAACCTCAGATAACCCAATGCTGATTGGATCAGCGCAGTAGGGGCAGGAAGCTAATGTTACCAAGACTTCAACTCAATACTGATGTCGACCCAGTTGTTGTACGCTTTTTAGATGAGCTTAAAAAAGCGGGCTTTACTGGCGACATTGAATCTCAATATTCTAGCCGTTTGGCTGTGGCAACTGATAACAGCGTTTATCAGCAATTACCGCAGGCTGTCATTTTGCCTAAATCAACACACGATGTTGTTTTGATTGGCAAAGTAAGCACTAAATCCGATTATGAACGGGTAACCTTTTCTCCTCGTGGCGGCGGCACTGGAACCAACGGACAATCCTTGACTAAGGGGGTTGTGGTTGACCTGTCACGCTATATGAATCAGGTGCTTGAGATCAATGAAAAAGAAGGCTGGGTAAGAGTTCAGTCTGGCATCATTAAAGATCAGTTGAATGATGCGGTGCGTCCTTATGGTTACTTCTTTTCTCCGGATCTTTCCACCAGTAATAGAGCAACCTTAGGTGGGATGATCAACACCGACGCATCGGGCCAAGGTTCGTTGAAGTACGGCAAAACATCGGACCATGTCCTATCACTGCAAGCGGTTTTTGCCGACGGTTCATGTCTAGAGTCCGATCTATCCCATGGTTTGCCAGCCGAAGGGGAGTTTGCTCATCATGCACTCACTGTGACGGAAGCGGTTTGTCGAGAAAAGCGCGTCCAAATCGTTAATCGGTTCCCGCCACTCAACCGCTTCCTAACGGGGTACGATCTCAAGAACGCAATCAACGAACAAGATGACAGTTTTGACCTAACTCGCGTTTTATGTGGTGCTGAAGGTTCACTCGCGTTTATCACCGAAGCAAAGCTGAATTTAACGCCGATCCCTAAAGCACGTACGCTGGTCAACGTTAAATACAACACGTTTGATTCTGCGTTGCGCAATGCGCCGTTTATGGTCGAAGCGAAAGCGTTATCGGTTGAGACGGTTGATTCACGAGTGCTGAACCTTGCGAAGCAAGATATTGTTTGGCATACCGTGAGCGATTTGTTTACGGATGTACCAAACAAAGAGATGCTAGGCATCAACATGGTGGAATTTGCAGGGCAAGATGAAGCTGAGGTTGAACAACAAGTCCAAGCAATGACAGCCAAGCTTAAAACCATGGTCGAAACCGAAGAAGGCGGCGTGATTGGCTTCCAAGTGTGCCGTGATTTAGCAAGCATTGGTCGAATCTACAACATGCGCAAGAAAGCGGTGGGCCTTTTAGGGGCAGCGAAAGGCCGAGCGAAACCGGTCGCCTTTGCTGAAGATACCTGTGTCCCACCGGAAAACTTGGCGGACTTCATTGCTGAATTTAGAGTCCTACTCGACTCAAAAGAGCTTAACTATGGCATGTTTGGTCACGTCGATGCCGGTGTATTGCACGTGCGTCCTGCGTTAGATTTGTGCGATCCACACCAAGAAGCATTGATGCATGAAATCTCTGATGAAGTGGTTAAGCTGGTGGCGAAATACGGCGGCTTGATGTGGGGGGAGCACGGGAAAGGTTTCCGCTCGGAGTATGGGCCAGACTTCTTTGGCGAAGAGCTGTTTACCGAGCTAAGACGGGTTAAAGCGGCATTTGATCCACATAATAAGATGAACCCAGGCAAGATCTGTACGCCGTTAGAGAGCGATGCTGAACTGGTTAAAGTCACCGATACTAAGCGTGGTTTTTACGATCGTCAGATCGACGTGCAGGTTCGTGATAGCTTTAAGCAAGCGATGGAATGTAATGGTAACGGCTTGTGCTTCAATTACGATACGAGCTCACCTATGTGTCCTTCCATGAAGGTCACGGCTGATCGTCGTCATTCACCTAAAGGCCGCGCAGGCTTGGTAAGAGAGTGGTTGCGTCAACTGACTGAGCAAGGTATCGATATTCTCGACCTTGAACAAGAAGTGATGAAGGGTAATACGCCAGTAAAAACCATGATTGATCGCGTTCGTAATACGATCAACAAACGCCATGAGTATGACTTCTCGCATGAAGTTCTCGAAGCGATGAATGGCTGTCTGGCGTGTAAAGCGTGTGCAACTCAATGTCCGATCAAAGTCGATGTGCCGAGTTTCCGCTCTCGCTTCTTGAATATCTATTATTCGCGCTACCAACGTCCGGCAAAAGATTATTTGGTGTCGAACATTGAAGCGATGTTGCCGCTGATGGCGAAGTCACCAAAAGTCGTGAACGCGGCACTGGGTCAAAAGTGGGTACAAGCTGCAACGGCTAAAACGATCGGTTATATCGATGCGCCGTTGATGTCCGTTCCTACGCTAAAACATCGTTTAGCGACCAAAGAATTGCAACTTTTTGACTTACAGTATTTAGCCGGTCTCTCTTCTGCACAGAAGAAACAGCATGTGTTGATTGTTCAAGACCCGTTTACCAGCTTCTATGATGCCGAGGTCGTTGAAGACTTTGTCACTTTGGCTCAAAAGCTTGGCAAAACGCCAGTTTTATTGCCGTTCAAACCGAATGGTAAAGCACAGCACATCAAAGGTTTCTTAGGTCGTTTTGCTCGCGAGGCCAAGTCGACATCGGATTTCTTGTCTATGGTGGCGGATATCGGTATTCCTTTGGTGGGGGTTGATCCTGCACTGGTGCTTTGTTACCGCGATGAATACGTTGAGATCTTAGGTGACAAGCGTGGCGACTTTGACGTGCTTACAGTTCATGAGTGGTTAATGCCCTCATTGAGTGAGTACGAAGCGCGTTCGACAAGTGACGATATGTGGTATTTATTTGCTCACTGTACTGAAAAGACCAAAATGCCGAACGCTGAAAAAGAGTGGGAAGCCATTTTTAAACACTTTGGCGCAGCACTGACGAGCGTTGCGGTAGGATGTTGTGGCATGGCAGGGACCTTTGGCCATGAAGTCGATAAGCTGCAGATGTCGAAAGACATATACGACTTAAGTTGGAAGCCTAGAATGCAGGACTTACCAAAAGATCGCTGTTTAGTCACTGGTTACTCCTGTCGTAGCCAAGTAAAGCGTTTCGAAGGTGCAAAAATGGCTCACCCATTACAGGTGCTCGCAAAAATTCTTTAATACATTTAGCCCGGCAATTGCTGGGCTTTTTTCTAAACTAACAAAGGAATGTTAATAAGGAAAAATATGAAATTTCTAGAATTAAAAGTACCACCAGTTGCGCTGTTCATTATTGGCTTTCTCGCGTCGTACTTCTGTGCTCAGGAGTTGAGCCTAGGGGGGGTGGCGTTGCCTTATAAAACGATTGTATTAGGTATCGGGACTACATTGAGTGGCGCTATTGGGCTATCAGGCTTATGGGAGTTTCGAAAGCGTAAGACCACGGTTAATCCAATTAAAATAGAAACCGCTTCCACAGTGGTCGACAGTGGCGTTTTTGGTTATACACGAAACCCAATGTACCTTGGGTTGTTCATTTTATTGTTTTGCTGCGGCTATTTTTTTCAGAACCTCTTCAGCGTACTAATTAGCTTTCTGTTTGTGATTTATATGAATCAGTTTCAAATAAAACCTGAGGAGCTTGCTCTAGAGCAGTTGTTTGGGGCGGAATATGTGGATTACAAACAAAAGGTTAGGCGTTGGATTTAGCCTAAAGAGCGCTGTTTTTAGCTCGCTCAGTTGAAATTGAAAAGCGCAATTGAGAGCGAAAATCACAGCTGTACTAGGAAAGCACAGTTCAATTGAAAAGCCCAGCTTAAGGCGCTTAAGCTGGGCTTTATTGTTCTTGTTTTAGTAGAGTGGCTTCAATAGAAGACTGATTAAGCAGCCGCTGCGAATTGAGCGAGAAACATATCTTTGCGCTCGTTAAAGCGGTTGACTAGATCATCTACAGCAGCTTGGTCGTACGGCTTAAGGCCACTGGCTACCATGCGTTTAACACCTTTGCCTACTACTTCGCCATCTTCTTTGAAATCGAAGTTCAGAGTCACGATGCCACGCTTGCCTTCCACATCAAAAGTTGCACCTGAGAAATCGACTTCTGGGTGGGACAGATCTAGGCGAGTAAATTCAACTTCCATGCTCTCGTAAATCACAAGAGGACGTTGGCAGTTGATCATCATCTGCTGTTCTTCCATAAGAGGCACCATGATGTGTGGGAAGTTCATGCCAGAAAACTTGACGTAGTTCGTGACGACATGCTCGATGAAGGCTTGGTCGTGACTCTTCTCACCTTCACATGTCATGTGTAGATATTCTTTGCCTTTCTCATCAATCAATGAGCTTTCTTTGTCACACTTATTATCAACGCTTAGCGCGATACCGTTCCCCACCATACCTGAAAAATCGAAACGCATTTTTTGACTGATGCCTTCTTTTTGCAGAAGTACGGCAAACAAAAGATCCCCAGGCACACAGAAGCGCTTGTTGTCTTCATCGTGAATTGGGTTGAAGTCTGCCGCTACTTTTTTAGCAAAGTGGCTCGCTTGTTCACGAGTGAATTGAAATTGATTGTCTTCAGTAGAAAAGTAAGGTGTCAGAAACATAGTATCGCTATTCGTCATCAAATCTGGAAGGCGATTATAGCTAACTAACTTGCGTTTAATGGTCTATCCAGTGAACTTTCTTGATAATGAAGCGATGAAAGCCGTTGGTTGGATGATTTGTCATGGCTTTAATAGGGATCGTCTTTGGTCGCCAGTGAGGCTAGTGGAGTACTGGTGTGGCTCTGGTTAACGGCAAAGAGTGCTTATCATATAGAATTCGTCAGCTTTTCTCGCATTCGCATCAACATATCGTTTAGTGCGACCTTTAAGTTGGAGCTGTTATTTGAAAGGTGGTTGCAAGTTATTGCTTAGGAGTGTTTTTCGTTTGTGAGTTTAAGCTATGGAGTAGTAGGGAGTTTCTTGCTTCCATTGTCATTTCATATTATTTCGTTACAATGCCCAGATACCTGCAATTGGGGGCATCTGTATTTGCTTCTATGTGGGTATCTTTATTATGCATATATCTCCAATCAACGTACTTGTTGATTGAAAAACATATATTAAATATTTTCAAGTGTTGCTTGGTATGCAACACCACTGTAAAGGACAAATAATGCCAATTATTACTCTTCCTGACGGCAGTCAGCGTCAATTTGACAACCCTGTATCAACGCTAGATGTTGCCCTATCTATCGGTCCTGGTCTTGCGAAAGCAACCATTGCTGGTCGTGTAGACGGCGAGCGTGTTGATGCTTGTGATCTGATCGAAAACGATGCAAGCCTAGAAATCATCACTGCTAAAGATGAAGTTGATGGCCTTGAGATCGTTCGTCACTCTTGTGCTCACCTATTAGGTCACGCCGTTAAGCAGCTTTTTCCAGAAGCGAAAATGGCGATCGGTCCTACCATCGATAACGGTTTTTACTACGATATCGACCTTGAGCACTCTCTAACGCAAGAAGATCTAGAAAAGATTGAAAAGCGTATGAAAGAGCTCGCGAAGACCAAGTATCAGGTTGTTAAGAAGAAAGTTAGCTGGCAGGAAGCACGCGATGCATTCGAAGCGCGTGGCGAGACTTACAAAATCGAAATCTTGGATGAGAACGTTTCTAAAGACGACCGTCCGGGCCTGTACCATCATGAAGAATACATTGATATGTGTCGTGGTCCACACGTTCCACATATGGGCTTCTGCCAACACTTCACGCTACTTAACGTAGCGGGTGCTTACTGGCGTGGTAACAGTGACAACAAGATGCTTCAACGTATTTACGGCACTGCATTCCACGACAAGAAAGCGCTTAAGGCTCACCTAGTGCGTCTAGAAGAAGCGGCTAAACGTGACCACCGTAAAATCGGTAAGCATTTAGACCTGTTCCATATGCAGCAAGAAGCACCGGGTATGGTGTTCTGGCATCATAATGGTTGGACTATCTTCCGTGAGCTAGAAGTCTTTATTCGTCAGAAGCTGACAGAGTACGATTACCAAGAAGTAAAAGGCCCATTAATGATGGACCGTGTTCTTTGGGAACGCTCTGGTCACTGGGACAAGTACGCAGAAGCGATGTTCACTACTTCTTCTGAGAACCGTGAATACGCTATCAAGCCAATGAACTGTCCAGGTCACGTTCAAATCTTTAACCAAGGTTTGAAATCTTACCGTGATTTACCACTACGTATGGCAGAGTTCGGCTCATGTCACCGTAACGAGCCGTCTGGCGCACTTCACGGTATCATGCGTGTTCGTGGCTTCACTCAAGATGATGCTCACGTATTCTGTACTGAAGACCAAGTTCAACAAGAAGTAAAAGCTTGTATTGAGATGGTTTACGATACTTACACAACTTTCGGTTTCGAAAACATTGTGGTTAAGCTATCGACTCGTCCAGAACAGCGTGTAGGTTCAGACGAAATGTGGGACCGTGCAGAGGCTGACCTTAAGCAAGCTCTAGAGGCGATGGAGATTGCATATGAGATTCAAGAAGGCGAGGGTGCGTTCTACGGACCTAAGATTGAATTTACTTTGCATGATTGTTTGGACCGAGCGTGGCAATGTGGTACAGTGCAGCTCGATTTTGCATTACCAGAACGTTTAGGTGCAACTTACGTAGGTGAAGATAACGAGCGTCATACGCCAGTTATGATTCACCGCGCGATTTTAGGTTCACTAGAACGCTTTATCGGTATTCTCATTGAAGAATATGCTGGCTTCTTCCCAACGTGGTTGGCGCCAGAACAAGCAGTTGTAATGGGTATTACAGACAAACAGTCTGAATATGTACAAGAAATTACGAAAAAACTGCAAAAAAGTGGATTTAGAGTCAAAGCAGACTTGAGAAATGAGAAGATTGGCTTTAAAATCCGCGAACATACTTTGAAGCGTGTACCGTTTATGCTTGTGTGTGGTGACCAAGAAATGGAAGCCGGCGAAATTGCAGTACGTACACGTAAAGGTAAGGACCTTGGCAAATTTAAAGTGGATGACTTTATTTCATACATCCAAGCCGAGGTTTCAAGCCGTAAGCTCAATCTGGAGGAATAGCTATTAAAGGCGGAAGACGTGGCCAACAACCGGCCAAACAAAACCAGCACCGTTTAAACGGTGACATTCGTGGCGTTCGTGAAGTGCGTCTAACTGGCGCAGACGGCGAAGCTGTTGGTGTAGTTTCAATCGCTGAAGCGATGGAAGCTGCAAATGAAGCTGGTATGGATCTTGTAGAGATCAGCCCTAACGCCGAGCCGCCAGTTTGTCGTGTGATGGACTACGGTAAGTTCCTCTTCGAGAAGAGCAAAGCTGCGAAAGAGCAGAAGAAGAAGCAAAAGCAGGTTCAGATCAAGGAAATTAAATTCCGACCTGGAACTGATATTGGAGACTATCAGGTAAAACTACGCAACCTGACTGGTTTCCTAGAAGACGGCAACAAAGTGAAGGTAACAATTCGCTTCCGTGGCCGCGAAATGGCTCACCAAGATATCGGTGTTGACGTTCTTAATCGTTTGAAAGCGGATACTGAAGAATTTGCAGTAGTCGAATCTTTCCCAACGAGAATTGAAGGTCGCCAGATGATCATGGTGTTGGCCCCTAAAAAGAAGTAATTAACGGCTTTGCAAGTAATTGAACCCTGCAGCCTCAGGTTGCGGGGTTTTATTCGCCCTAATTACTATGTTATTAACAACTCAACAATGCGGAGTTATTCATCATGCCTAAGATGAAAACCAACAAAGGTGCTGCTAAGCGTTTCCAGAAAACTGCTGGTGGTATTAAGTTTAAGCACGCTGGTAAACGTCACATCCTGACTAAGCGTACTACTAAGAACAAGCGTCAGCTACGTCCGAACTCGATCCTTCCTAAATGTGAAGTTGCTCAAGTTCTACGTATGATGCCATACGCTTAATTCTTTTTAGTTTATAAATTCGTTTAGTTTAGGAGAAGCATAATGCCTCGCGTAAAACGTGGTGTACAAGCTCGTGCACGTCATAAGAAAGTTCTAAAACAAGCTAAAGGTTACTACGGAGCACGTTCACGTGTTTACCGCGTAGCTTTCCAAGCAGTTACCAAAGCTGGTCAATACGCTTACCGTGACCGTCGCAACAAGAAACGTCAATTCCGTCAACTTTGGATTGCACGTATCAACGCGGCATCTCGTCAAAATGGTCTATCTTACAGCCGTTTCATCAACGGTCTTAAGAAAGCATCTATCGAGATCGATCGTAAGATTCTTGCTGACATCGCAGTATTCGACAAAGCAGCATTTGCTGTTCTAGTTGAAAAAGCGAAAGCATCTCTATAATTTAGAGTTAGCTTAAAGGTTTAAGAAAAGGAGAACTTCGGTTCTCCTTTTTTATTGCCTGTAATTTGGCTTTGCCATATTCTCTCGCATCTCGCATCTCGCATCTCGCATCTCGCATCTCGCATCTCGCATCAGCTATTTGTCTTCCTATATTTCATTCGCTTCACTCTTCTTTCTGTTATATAATACCAATTTGATTATTTAATTGGTCAGCTTAGTCCAACTTCGGTAGCACATAGATATAACCTTCTCAGTCGACT
>NZ_CANLBV010000039.1 GCF_947488985.1 uncultured Vibrio sp. | reverse complement strand
AGGCTGTCCATAGCGTCTTTTTTCACGAAGAAGTAACAGCCTCAATTAGATCATATTTTTACTTAGATTGGTATAAGTTCAACACTTCAAACTTCTATCCGTAGATCTCACAACAAGATTGAATCTCTTTAGGATCACTGAGTGCTCAGTCTCTCCAAACTTCCAGGTGGCGTTCACATTACAAGTAAGCAGCGCAACCTGAGCAGTTTGTAGATACATGCTCTTCACACTCACCCACTATTTGTTGTTTCTGCTGTAGTGGTATTTCAGGTTCTAGTATTGGAACGAAAAACTCAGTCGTCACGATTAACACCTCTATCTTGGTTAGATACCCCGACTGAATATCTACAGAACCACATCTCCTGTAAGCCGAAAGCAAACGCCCTTCTTAGAATTTACAGTTCCAAACAACCAGACACAAAAAAGCCCCTACAGATTTCTCCGTAGGGGCTTTCAATAATCAAAGTAATGTCTCGTTAACTCATTTTTAGTTAACTATTGAGATTAACCTTGAATACCAACAATTAGCCAAGGCGCATTGTCTGTGGTTAAATCACGCTCTAAGTGCCAGATATCCGTGATATCTTCTTCAACGCCATCCGCTGTATCACGGTAACGACCACTAAACTGTAGGCTTAACTGCGCTTTGCTGCCATCGTGATCTGCACGAACGATTTCAGCATCAACATACATGACGTCGGTGTGCTGTTCACCGTCTAGCTTATTACGTTCAGCTTTTAGGTCTTCAAATAGGCTTGGAGATACGTACTCTTCAATCGTGTTTAACTCGTTGTGGTTCCATGCACCTTGCAGTGTACGGTAGTGCTCACGAGAGCCATTGATGAAGGCCGCTTGATCAAAGCCCGGTGGATAGTTATGTGGAACATCGCTTTGTGCACCAAAACCGAAACCAGCCGCACCATTTGGTGAGTGAGCTTGCGATTGAGGTTGTGCTTGCTCGAAGTTATGAACATTAGGCTGTTGCTTAGGTTGTTCAAACTTGTTTTGACCCATACCACCGAATGCTGGCTGCTGACCACGGGCATTCTGCTGATTCATTGAACCCTGCTTTGCACCCAACATTCCGCGTAGGAATTTAAACGCTAGGAAAGCAATCAGACCCATGATTAGGATATCCATAAACTGGATACCTTCAAATGCGCCACCAAAGAATGCGGCTAACAAGCCACCCGCAAGTAGACCACCTAACAGACCGCCCATAAGGCCTTTCTTGCTAGAGTTAGCCGCTGTGTTTTTACCAGCTTGATCTTGTCGGATCGAGTTAGTGTTCTGTTGTTGCTGTTTGGGAGCAGGAGCCGTTTTGAAACTCTTACCAAAAGACTTACCACCACCAAACTTTTTCGCTTCCGCGATTGGTGTCATCGCGACCGATACCATCAAGATCGCGACTAGTGAGAAAAATCGTTTCATTGTTATCCTTTATAGGTTTCTTTATCTTTCGACACCTTAATCATACTCGTTAATAAACAACAATGAAATATTCACAGCGATTACACATGTATCATAATATTGCGGCTATTAGCTAGTAACTGAATTTGTTAAGGGATTGACGGCAATCAGGAGCAGCATATAAAATATCGAACAACGTTCATTAACTATAACCGAATCATGGCACGAAGAAATGATCATACTCGAGAGCAGTTGATTCAGCTTACCTTAGATACTGCAATCGACTTCTTAGAGCAGCACTCCTATCACGAGCTCAGTCTACGTAAAATCGCCAGTATGATAGGTTATGTACCGAGCACTTTAGTGAATGTATTTGGTAACTATAACCTATTGCTTTTGCATATTGTGGCTCAAACACTTGATGAGTTGTCGGCTGAATCGGCTATCGTCGTAGAACAATCAAGTACTCCCCAAGAAGCGTTATTTAACCTTGCGTACTGCTACCACGATTTCGCCCAAAAGCACCCTCACCGCTGGCATCTTATCTTTGACCACAAAATGAATGGTGAAAACCTTCCCGAGTGGCAATCAAACCGCATCGATAGGATGACAGGCCGTTTAGAGAAGCTCTTGATCACGATTGCACCTGAACACACAGCCAGTGAAGTCGTCAAAGCCAGCCGAGTTTTATGGTCTGGAGTACACGGAATCACTCTGCTTAGCGTGGATGATAAATTTTTTGCATCGGAACCTATCGATGGTAAAGAATTGATTAATAACCTAGTCTCAAACTACTTAACCAACTGGTAACCATCCAAGGAAAGACAATGAACAACAACAGCCAATCTTCGCTGTTAATACAAAAAAGGTTCCTACCCTATTTTATTACTCAGTTTCTGGGAGCCTTTAATGACAATATATTCAAAAATGTTCTGTTGCTGTTCGTCGCTTTCGCAAGCGTAGACACACTGCCTATTTCGAGTAATTTGTTCATCAATTTGGCTGCTGGGCTATTTATCTTACCCTTCTTCCTTTTTTCTGCGCTCGCTGGTGTACTGGCTGACAAATACGAGAAATCTTGGTTCATCCGTAAGGTCAAAATTCTTGAAGTGGTGATCATGTCGCTGGGTGCGGTTGGCTTTATCTACGAAAGTTACGGGATATTACTGCTGCTGCTGTTTCTCATGGGCACGCAAAGTGCCTTTTTTGGCCCAGTTAAATACGCCCTACTTCCACAACAATTAGAAACCAAAGAGCTGGTCTCGGGCAATGCCTTGGTTGAAACAGGCACGTTCTTGGCGATCCTGATTGGCACCCTCGCCGCTGGCATTATTGCATCAGAAGAGAACGCCAAATTTGTTGCCGCAGTATGCATCGTTTCGTTTGCGGTTTTTGGCTATGTATCGAGCTGTTTTATTCCCGAGGCACCAAGCCATGCCCCCGATCTAAAAGTGAAATGGCAACCGGTAAAACTGACCCGTACCACACTCGCCATTGCTAAAAAAGATCGCCCGACGTTCCAAGCTCTAATGTCAATCAGTTGGTTCTGGTTCCTTGGGGCGGCTTATCTGACTCAGTTTCCAAATTTTACAAAGCTGCATCTCAACGGCACAGAAGCGTCCGTCGCGTTTTTACTGGCCCTATTCTCGGTGGGGATTGCGATCGGCTCATTAGCTTGCGATAAGCTGTCCAACCATCGAATTGAAATCGGCATCGTGCCAATGGGCAGCATGGGGATCTCAATATTCGGTCTATTGATGGCGATGTCGATTCCCGGCTCCCTTCCTCAATTTGTTTCATTTAGCGAGTTTATTCAGCATTCCGAATTATGGCCTCTGTTTGCTTATCTACTACTGCTTGGGATGTCGGGCGGGGTGTTTATTGTTCCGCTGTATTCCCTAATGCAACTGCGTGCTAAGCCAGATGAACGAGCGCAAGTGATTGCTGGACTTAATATTTATAACTCCCTGTTCATGGTGGGAAGTGCGGTTTTAGGTATTGTTTGCCTGAGCGTTCTTGAGCTTTCTATTCCGCAGTTGTTTATGTTATTGGCGGTGCTCAATACCTTGGTGATGCTGTACCTGTTTTATCAGGTGCCTATCTATGTCTGCCGTTTCTTCACCTGGGTCGTGACACATACCATATATCGAATTAAGCACAAAAATTTGCATCACCTCCCAGAGCAAGGAGGAGCGTTGATTGTGTGCAACCATGTCAGTTATATGGATGCGCTGCTGCTGAGCGCAGTTTGCCCGCGCTTAATTCGCTTCGTGATGGAAGAGGACTACACCAAGCTGCCACTATTGAGAGGCTTCTTACAAAGAGCGGGCGTGATCCCTATCTCCTCAACCAATCGACGTTCAATTCGCCATGCTTTTAAAGAGGTTGAACAGGCCCTGAATGAAGGGCATATCGTGTGTATTTTCCCAGAAGGGAGACTGACGTCTGATGGCGAAGTCGCCGAATTCATGCGCGGTATGGAGCTGATCATCAAACGTTCCCCAGTCCCGGTCATTCCAATGGCACTTAAAGGACTATGGGGCAGCTACTTAAGCCGCTTCAAAGGGCGCGCGTGCACAGGGTTACCCACCCCACTCTGGCGAAAGTTAGAGGTTGAAGCAGGTAAGCCGATTTTAGCCAAGGATGCCTCTTGTGAGGTACTTCATCAAGCGGTAACCGAGCTTCGTGGGCCGCTACGCTAAATCGTACTCGTTAAGTTGTGCTAGCCAAGCCCTATCCAGCCCAGCCCGTTGCACTGATTGAGCAAGCGTTTGATGTAAATAACGCTTGTTCAACTTACGCCCTCATGGCTTATTAATGCCTATTGAAGTCCATTAATCACTATTGAATAGATGGTCGCGTTCTCCGCCCGCGCCATGACTAACATGACAACCTGAATATAATGCATCTAAAAAAGTCCGTTTCGTTTTATCTTGCCGCGCTGTTTTGCTTAACGCCTTGGGTCAGCTCCCCGACAGCGCTTGTTATCGGTTTCCTGCTTGCAAGTTTAGGGCTAGTCCCTGACCACATAGCGATCGGCAAAATCACCAAGAAGCTGTTGGCTTACTCGATTGTCGGCTTGGGCTTTGGCATTCATTTTGAAAAAGCATTAGCGGTAACAGGCGATGGTATTGGGCTCATTGTAACGACGATTATCGGTACATTGGTCATTGGTTGGTTCTTGGCTAAACGGATAGGGCTAGACCGCACAACGGGCTACCTTATCTCTTCTGGTACAGCGATTTGTGGTGGTAGTGCGATAGCAGCAGTGGCACCTGCAATCAAAGCAGAGGATGAACAGATTGGTTTGGCGTTAGCCACGGTCTTCGTGTTGAACTCAGTCGCTCTATTCTTATTCCCGATGATTGGTCACGCGCTTGAATTAAGCCAACAAACATTTGGTACTTGGGCAGCCATCGCGATTCACGATACATCTTCTGTAGTAGGTGCAGCTTCGGCTTATGGCGAAGAAGCACTGACTACCGCAACAACACTTAAGCTAGCGCGTGCACTTTGGATCATTCCAATTGCTTTGGTCAGCGCTATGATCTTCAAGAGCGATCAAAAGAATGTTACGGTTCCCTACTTCATTTTCCTCTATTGCGCTGCTATCGCAGTGAGTGACTTACTGCCACAATTTGAGATGGTGTATCAGGGGATCTTTGATGTGTCTAAGCGAGCACTGGTGGTGTGTTTGTTCTTAATTGGCTGTGGTATTTCAGTTGAAAAGTTAAAAGCTGCAGGGCCGAAACCATTGATGTTTGGTATTTCGATGTGGGTGATGATTTCTACAGGTTCGTTAGCATGGTTAACCCTCGCTTAATCTACCTAAAACTTAGCCGCTCGCAAAAATAGCGAACAACAAAACAAAAAGGCAAAGCTCGTATGGACTTTGCCTTTATCGTTTATCGTTTATCGTTTATCACCTATATTGACCAAACTACTATTCAAACAGGGGCTTATCACTCTTCTTGCGCTCTCTTTCCATCAAAACCAATACCACAACCAAAACAAATGCGGTGAGCTCAGCCAACGAACGAGTCAACCCTGACGAAATGACCGCTTGGCCTATCTGCAGTAAAACCGCAATGATGAGAGCAATTTTCATAATAATGCCTTATTCTATAATCCGTTATTTATATGGCTTATTATGATGGGTGGTTATAAAGATAATAAATTCTGTTTTGAACTATCTAATTGCTAAATTAACTAACCTAGCGCAACTGCCCCTCTAACCACTTAATAAAGGTTCTTACCTTAGGGCGTTTTTCCGTGCCTAGCGGACAGATTAAGTCATACCCTTGATCTGTATCCATACTCGGATAAGGCGTTATGAGCTCACCGGTCTCAATGTACTGCTTAACAAAATGATAGCGCCCCATCGCGACACCGATATTGCTGAGGGCACTTCTTACGCCCATATCCCGGTGGCTCAAGCAATAAAATTGCTCAAACAAATTCACATCCAAGCCATGGTGTTTAATCCAACGCTGCCATACATCTGACCCTAGTGCATGAATGAAATTAATCCGGTGCAACGATTCTAAGCCATCATCAAAGATGTCGTGTTCAGCCGCGTAACTCGGCGTACACACCGGAATATATTTTTCACCAAACAGACGCTGTCGATGCATGTATTTGAGGTCTTCAGCACCATAGTAAATGGCGACATCGAGATGATTTTGATGAAAATCCTGCCTCGATCAATCTTTGAGTCCATACGTTGACGAGCAGAAATATAAAAAAAATTAATTACAAACTTAGGGGCACATATGAATATACTCGGGTATATGCAAAAAGTAGGTAAAGCATTGATGGTTCCCGTAGCCACACTGCCCGCTGCGGCAATCCTTATGGGGATAGGCTATTGGTTGGATCCTGTTGGCTGGGGTTCTGAAAGTATCTTAGCCGCATTCTTGATCAAATCTGGTGGTGCGATCATCGACAACATGGCGGTTCTGTTCGCGGTGGGTGTCTCATTTGGTTTGAGCCGTGATAAGAATGGTTCTGCGGCACTGTCTGGTTTTGTGATGTTCCTCGTCGTCACAACGCTACTTGCTCCGGGCTCTGTTGCTCAGCTAATGAATGTTGAACTCAGTGAAGTGCCAGCGGCATTTGGCAAAATCAGCAACCAATTCGTAGGTATCATTGTGGGTATCATCTCTGCTGAGATCTATAACCGCTACTCAACCGTTGAACTTCCTCAAGCTTTAGCGTTCTTCAGCGGTAAGCGTTTGGTTCCTATCCTAACTTCAATCGCTGGTATGGCTCTCTCTTTTGCTCTACTCTACATCTGGCCAGCTGTTTACGACGCTCTGATCGTTCTGGGTATTAAACTAGAAAGCATGGGCGCAGTTGGTGCTGAGCAGCTATGGCTTCATTCTTCACTGGCATTACAGAGCCGCTAGAGTTCAGCTTCATGTTCCTAGCACCAGTGTTATTCCTACTGCACGCTGTATTGACAGGCCTATCGCTTTACATTGCAGCCAGCATGGAATGGATGGCAGGCTTCGGCTTCTCTGCAGGTTTCGTTGACCTAGTACTATCAAGCCAAAACCCACTAGCGGTTAACTGGTACATGTTACTGGTTCAAGGTGTGGTAACGGTTGGTAAAGGTGGCCTGCAAGTGATCATTGGTCTAGGTAAGGTAGATAAAGTCGCTGAGCAAATGAAGAAGGCACTCGCTTGACGGCATACCTTGAATGACACGATAAAACAGTGAAAATTTGTGACGGCTTCACCACCGTCACACCCCCCTGAAGCGCAATTACGAGTAGTCACCGAAATTGCGCTTCGTTTTATCGGCACTTCGTTCTATTGAGAATGTCTCTGTTGTAACCACAGAGCTAACGCTGCTCGCGAGACCTTAATCCCCTGCAGCTCTTGCTTAGGCATACGATAATATTCTACCGGAAACTTAAACCGCTCAAGATGACCATTTAATTGTTCAGCAAACCACTCTTTGGCTGGCAATTCAGCACAATCGACAATAGCGACAGGTCGAAAACCAAATTCATCATCTTCAACTGGCACGATAAAAGACTGATTAACTAGCGGTAATTGGTTGAGTACTCGCTCTATTTCTTCACAGTGAATGTTCTCACCACCGGAAATAAATTGGTTGTCTGCACGGCCAATAATCGACACTTGATCGCCGTTCCACTCACCAAGATCTTTACTATCAAACCAACCTTGATCATTCACCAATGGCGACAATTCTCCCTGATGGTAATAACCCGAAGCCAACGTTTCACCGCCAATAAAGATCCGTTGTTCTTCAATTTTCAACTGGCGATGGTTAAGCACAAAACCTGCGGTGCTAGTGGCATCAACGGGTTTGGCAGTCACCGTCGATGCGGCCTCAGTCATACCGTAACCAAGCCAAGTTTCAATACCCATTTGTTGCGCTTCAAGCCCCAGAGCTTCTGGGATGTGGCTACCGCCCAACAGCACATGGGTTAAAGTCAGTGGCTGCTTATTCTTTAGTAAACGATGGAGCTGGGTTGCTACTAATGAAGCATGGCTACACCCTGTAATGTCAGCTTCTAACTGACCTGAGCCTATTTTGATGCAACCACCAGCGGCCAACCAACGATGGACGATCGCTAATCCCGACACATGATACATAGGCAAACTCAGCAGCCAAGTATCGGTATGTGCAAAGTGAAATACCTCAAGTAACCCAGTCGCAGAGCTCTGGTGCTGTTGAAGGGTGTGAGCAACCGCTTTCGGGTTTCCAGTAGAGCCGGAAGTGAATACGATACTTGCTAGGCTTTGAGGATTAAAACTCACGTTTTTCGGTATCGCTATCGACTTTTGGTCATCAACGTCGTTCAAGCAAGGCAATGACACTATCTGAGTATTTAGGTCAGCAATGCCTGAATCAGCTAAGCCGCTGACTTCTAACAACCATAGGTAGCGCCTATCAGACGGTCCATAAACAGATTCAAGCTTTCGTGTTAAACGAGCTTTCGGTTGGGGCATGGTGAAAGCACAGATCACCCCTAGATTGAGCGCGGCAAGATAAACGGGAATCACTTCGACTTGATTCTTACCAACAATCATCAATACATCACCTTCAGATAAACCTTGATGGGAGAGCTGCTGCTGGTATTTGCTGACGAGCAATGACACTTGCTGCCAACTATAAACGCGGCTAGCCGTGACTAGTGCTGGTTGATGTGGGGTTTGTTGCGCCCACTGTTCCCAAAGTGGGTGATGATTTGAATGTGGGCGTATCATAACGTTAACCAAATAGTAGATTGAAAGCTGGCTGAGCGAATTTAATCGCTCGTAAAAGCCGATCGTAATGCTTAGGACGTGTTGACCTTTCGTGGTTAAATTTCGTTCGAAAGATCAACACGCCCTAGTCTAACAAGACCAGATCAATGATTGCTGTTCAAGGGGTGTCACCGGGAGTGAGCAGCCGGGCCAAGAGACAGCTAACTGCTGCTTGAATAAACCAATGGTATCAAGACCCGGCAATTCATTTGGCAGATATTGCTGTGCCAGACGCGCAATCTGAGTGAGACCTAAGCTTGATTCAATGCTCGAACTCAACACAGGTTTGATACCCAATTGTTGTGCACGCTCAATGATCGCAATACAGCGTTCAACCGAGCCAATCAGCGTCGGTTTGATCACCAGCGCCTTAACCCCCGTGAGATCACTCAAATTAAACTCAGGGCTTCGCACTGTCTCTTGCAATGTTTCATCCCACGCAATTGCCACCCCATGATCGATAGCAAAGGCCAAGCTGTCTTCTGGCTTTTGGCAAGGCTCTTCAATAAAGCTAATACGCTGGCGCAGTGAAGGCGAAATGTACTTAATGAACTGCTTGGCTTTTTCTGGCGTCCACGCACGGTTGGCATCAAGCCTTAAGGTTAAATCAGGGATCGATTCAAGAAATAGGCTCACCAGCATGCCATCACGAATCGATTCATAAATGCCCACTTTTACCTTCGCGACTTTCTCACCTTCCATCTCATTCAGCGCTGGGATCAGTTCATCAGGATCTCCGGTACACAAAGGCGCGGCTTGGTAGTGACCTTGTGCGTTAAGTTCGCCTCGCAACTCCATCATCGCCATCGAAAAGCCAAACGCGACGGACGGGTATAACTCATCAAAAGGCGTTTGAGGGTTATTGTGACACCAAAGCTCTAATTCATGTTGCAGCTGAACACCGGCTTGCTCGGTATCTTCTTGGCTGAAACCGGGGAGCGGAGCCACTTCACCAAAGCCCGTTTGACCATCACATTCAAGTTGGATGATATAGCCAACGCGTTCAGTCAACTTATTGTCACGAAGTACTACCCCACTATCCATAGGTAATTGATAGCGGTAGAGTTTAGCCTTACGCTGAAAATTCACTGAGTTCATAAAACTTCCTAGAATATGGGACATCAAAATAAAATGAGCCGCTCAAAAGCGACTCATTGTTAATGATAAACAAGACTATGGGTTACGAGGGAATTTATCGAAATCAGGGCGGCGTTTTTCATTAAACGCATTGCGACCTTCTTGCCCTTCCTCTGTCATGTAGAACATCATGGTTGCATTACCTGCCAACTCTTGAAGACCAGCTTGACCATCACAGTCCGCATTGAGTGCCGCTTTCAAGCAACGCAGTGCCATTGGGCTGTGTTGCAGCACTTCACGACACCAACGAACCGTTTCTTTTTCTAGGTCTGCAACAGGAACAACGGTGTTTACAAGGCCCATATCCAGTGCTTCTTGAGCATCGTAGAAACGACACAAGAACCAAATTTCACGCGCTTTCTTCTGACCAACGATACGAGCCATGTAAGAAGCCCCCCAACCGCCATCGAACGAGCCCACTTTTGGTCCAGTCTGACCAAACTGTGCGTTTTCAGCCGCAATAGTAAGGTCTGCCATCATATGAAGAACATGACCGCCACCAACCGCCCAACCTGATACCGCTGCGATAACTGGTTTTGGACAAGTACGAATTTGACGTTGGAAATCAAGCACGTTCAAGTGGTGAGTGCCTGAATCGTCTTGGTAGCCACCGTAGTCACCACGAATGCTTTGATCACCACCAGAGCAGAACGCCTTCTCGCCAAGGCCTGTCAAAATGATCACGCCGACTTTTTCGTCGTAGCGCGCATCAGCCAGTGCATTGATCATTTCTTTTACCGTTTGGGGACGAAATGCATTGTGGACTTGAGGGCGAGCAATGGTAATTTTCGCAATACCATCGTCAGACTTATGATACTGAATATCTTCGAATTGACTGCTTTCATCGCTCCAGTTAACTGCAGCGTATAGTTCTTCTTCGGTGATGCCTACTGTTTTAGCCATGGTGATTCCCATTATTCTATTAGATAGCACGACTCACGAGTAGTCGTGACGGTGTTGCTCTACTTTTGACTATCCTTAATGCGAGATAATAGCTCAATTAGTTTAGCGACGACTAGCGATACACTGGATGATCAGCTTTGAAAACAACTCTGGCTGTTCGAAGTGAACATTGTGACCTGCGTAATCGACCTGGCTATACTTAAAACCACTACTCTCGGCCAATTCCATGAATTTACGGTCTTTTTGACCACAAACATAATACACTTTCTGTTCATGACATTTCAATGTAGCACGTAAATCGGGCTGCTTGGCTAATGAAGTAGATAACAACATATTTGCTACGGATACGCCAAGGTTACCACTACGCTTGATAACCAAGGTTTGTCTTTGCTCATGATTTAGTGAAGAAAAGACGCTCTGTTGGTACCAATCGTCTAAAACATCTTCAATTGACTGCTGGGCAAAGCGGACTGCCCATTGCGTATCATGTACTAATCTTTGCGCTCTTTCTTCGTCACATTCCAAGCCGAAGTTACCGCCTTCAATGATCACCTTTTCTAAGTTAAGCGCTTCAAAACAAGGGTGAGTCACCCCATACATGGCAAGCCTTCCTCCCATAGAGTAGCCAACCAAGACAATGGGATAGTCTGCAGCAAGATCGTTAACAGCCAATTGGGAAGTAACGCACTGAACGATTTTCTGACAACAATGCTCAAAGCCGAGCGGATCGATAAATCGGCTTTGCCCGTGGCCGGGTAAATCGATACAAAGTCGAGGAAAATCCTCTAAGTATGGATGACATGCACTCCAATCATCCCCGCTTCCGAGCAAGCCGTGCAAAAAAACCAGTAGCGGTTTGTTAGAAGATACAGGTGAAGCCGGGTAATAATTGGAGTAAAGCATGTAAATTCCTTAGGTTAATGCCTCGGTGAGCATTGAACTGAATTGTTTCAGTAAAGTCGACGCTTGTTCGGGAGGTGTCTTAACTTCAACGAGTAACGTACCCTGACCTTGTTCAAAATGTTGTTCGATAATATTTTGGTAACCGCTCAAGGTTTCAGGTGCTGCATAACCCAGCTGAAATTGTGCTGCGGCATGCTTAAAACTGAAACCATGAGGCATTTGATAAAGAGATTGTTTTTGTTGCTCAGGGACGGGCAGTAAATCAAAAATCGCACCACCATCATTGTTAGTCACCACAATAACCATCGGCGTTGCATTATGGGTAAGCAGAGCAAGCGAGTTAAGGTCATACAGTAACGAGGTATCACCCATCAACATCAGTAGCGGGGTCTGATTGGCTTTCTGTACGCCCGCCGCTGTCGCCACCAAGCCATCAATGCCCGATGCACCACGATTACTGTAAACTTGATTTGCTGAGATTGATGACAGCATATCCACCAGTCTGACTATCAAGCTGTTTCCCACAAACAGCTGCCTGTCTTTAATTCTAGTCGACAAATCAACCGCGACACTCAGTTCAGTCAATTGATCATTATTCGATATTTGCGCGAGTGCCAATTGCGAAACCGTATTCGCGACTTCCATTAAAGGTGTCGCCCAGCCAGCATGTTGAGCGAGTAAAGTGGGTAAATGCTGCTCTGCTATCCAAGCTTCAATGCCAGATACCACGTGAGTTTGTGGTAAATGATCTTGATTGATACGATGCACGTTGGGTGAAACGACAATATATTGTGTGTGATCAAACGATGCTGATTGAGACTTAATCCATTGATTCAATCGCTTAGAAACAATACGCTCACCAAATTGAAGGATAAAATCACACGGATCAAGCTGCTGTTTAGCCGTATCACTTTGCAACCACAGATCATAATGTCGCCAATCGCTGCTGATGCCAGATTGCGGGTCGCAGAACAGTGGCCACCCTAAATCAGATGCGAATTGTTGCGCCTTAACAGCCGTTGATTTATCGACAGACCCAATAATCACCACACCTTTGCGCCCAAGATAATCGCCCGGCGCGGCGGGTTGTACAGCTAAATGATTGGGTAAGCAGGTCATTGAATACGGGGCCGTTGAAGCTCTCCACCCAGCGATACTCTCGGTGTAAGTGGTATACATCTCTGGGCTATTCGATGAATAAAGTGGCTCCGGGAATGGGCAGTTGACATGCATCGCACCACCAAGGCTGCGCTGTTTCGCAAGTGCGCTATCCAACGATGTCAGAAGCCAGTTCAAGGAAAGCTGTGTGGTTGGGCTTGGCAGATTGACAGCGCTTTCAACATGGTTCGAAAAGATACCGTGCTGCTGAATCGCTTGATTAGCGCCACAATTAACTAAATCGATCGGCCTATCTGAGGTCAGTAAGATTAGCTTCTCTCGGGTTAACCCAGCTTCAGCGGTCGCAGGCAGTAGGTTCGCCACTGCGGTCCCAGATGTTACTATCACGGCAACTGGCCTATCACTGGCTTTTGCTAAGCCTAAAGCAAAAAAACCAAGACCACGCTCATCAAAGTGCGTGTGTAAGGTGAACTTGGGGTTAGCTTCAGCTTCGAGAGTTAACGGTGTTGAGCGAGAGCCCGGCGCAACACAAACATGTTCGACGCCATTACGTGCAAGTTCTTCCAGCAGCGTATTACACCAAATTCGGTTTAAGACAGCTTGGTCGTGATTCATGATGCCACACCCAGCGGTGGATGATCAGAAATAAGGCTAAGTAAGGTCGATACCTTCTTATTCAGCTCTTGCCATTCATGCTCGGCAACGGATCCTGGAACGATCCCTGCGCCCGCAAACAACTGTACTTGATCGTTGACAATAAAGGCGCTTCGAATCGCTACACAAAATTCAGCACGTTTATGACTGATGTAGCCAACAGAGCCCGCGTACCAACCCCGGGCAAACGGTTCGTGCTCAAGAATGAAATCCATCGCTTCTTTACGAGGTAGGCCCGCGACCGCAGCGGTTGGTTGTAATGCTGCAAGCAATTGAACGCCGTTAACGCCCACATTCAATTGAGCGTGGATATTACGCTTCAGATGCTGCACTTTGCGTAATCGCACCAGACGCGCTTCTTTTTCAACGTGCACCGATTGAGAATTAGGCGTTAAACGCTCAATGATGTCATCAACCACATACTGATTCTCATTAAGATTTTTGCTGTCTTGCGATAGCCAACTAGCCAGTTCCATATCTTCGGTGGCGTTATCTCCGCGCCCCGTGGTTCCAGCAAGTGCTTCCGTGTCAAGTTCAGCGCCGCGGCGTCTATATAAACGCTCTGGTGTTGAACCAATAAAACTGTGTTTAGAATCGAGAACCAACATAAAGTGAAAACTGTGGTGATTTTGCAAATAACTGGCTTTGAGCAATTGAGCTGCGCAGATCGGCGAATCAAGCTGTAGCGTGGTTTTACGGGCTAAAACGACTTTCTTATATTCTTTTTCGCTAATCCCCTTCAGTACTTTGTCAACCAAAGCGCCCCACTGTTCTTTTTGTGGAACATGGTTGATTTGTTCGATATGTGCAGACAACGGTGCCAATATAGTAGCTTCCACAGAGAGCTTATTTAAGGCGTTAATTGTCGTAACACGGTCGGAAGAGATGTTAACGGCAAGAGACCAAGTATCATCAAAGCGAATCAATTCAACCAAAGGCAGGAAAAAAAAGGATTCCATGCAGCGACGATTTTTTTCAGTATGACCATCAAACGATCGCCCTCCCCAAATTCGCTGCTCTTCACCAAGAATGGCATAAGCAGGAGCGGGGTTTGAAAATGTATTCAACTGGCCTAGTGCAACCACTTCTTCGCGAGTGTCACGAGACTGCCAATAGAACTTAGGAAAAAGTGGTTGAGCATCGAGCCATTCAATAAATGCAAACGATGGTTCTTGCGTTAAAACTTCAACACAACGAACCTCATTTTCTTTGGCATTTTGTACTCGCTCAATCAAAGCGGAGATGGTTTGTTGGAAATGTGACAAATCAACCTCGTTCACATCTAAATTATTATGTCAATTTGATACTGGATGGGCAGCACCCAGTCAGCTCAAGAATGTACTGTGTCTTTTCAATATTCCTATTATTTTAAGCGATCTAGCCTCTTTATTCATCTTAGACAATAACCAAGAAAGTAATTAATTAAAATTGAGGAAAATAGTGGCTCTGAAATGCGACATTTGACAGATTTTTATTCTATCAACCTCGATTTTGCGGTACTTTAATAAAGCATTTTAATTAATTTCAGGGAATCGGCAATGCAAAATATCGGGATGTCGTCAAAGCTCAACAGTGTATGCTATGAAATCAGGGGGCCAGTACTCAAACATGCTAAGCGCATGGAAGAAGAGGGGCATAAAATACTAAAACTTAATATTGGTAACCCAGCCCCATTTGGCTTTGACGCCCCTGACGAAATCCTAGTTGATGTGATCCGTAACCTGCCGACATCTCAAGGTTATTGTGATTCAAAAGGCATCTATTCAGCCCGTAAAGCGGTGGTTCAGCACTATCAGAAAAAAGGGCTGCGTAACCTTGATGTCGAAGACGTTTACATCGGTAATGGAGCGTCTGAACTTATTGTTATGTCGATGCAGGCGCTGCTGGATAACGGCGATGAAATCTTAGTTCCTGCACCTGACTATCCACTGTGGACTGCGTCTGTTGCTCTTTCTGGCGGCACTGCGGTTCATTACATGTGCGATGAAGATAACGATTGGTACCCTGATCTAGACGACATGCGCGCGAAAATTTCATCGAAAACTCGCGGCATCGTTCTTATCAACCCGAATAACCCAACGGGTGCTGTATACAGTCGAGATTTCCTATTACAAGTGGTCGAGATTGCTCGTGAACATGGCTTAATTATCTTCGCCGATGAGATCTATGACAAAGTCCTCTACGACGGAGCGGTACATACCTCAGTTGCAACGCTGGCTGAAGATGTATTGATGGTCACCTTCAACGGCCTCTCTAAGGCTTACCGTGTCTGTGGTTTCCGTGGCGGTTGGATGTTCTTAACAGGCCCGAAACACTTAGCAAAGGGGTATGTTGAAGGGCTAGAGATGCTGGCCTCGATGCGTTTGTGTGCCAACGTTCCGATGCAACACGCTATCCAAACCGCACTCGGCGGTTACCAAAGTATCAACGAACTGATTCTGCCCGGTGGTCGACTGCTTGAACAGCGTGACCGTGCATGGGAACTGATCAACAAGATCCCTGGCGTTTCTTGCGTCAAACCGAAAGGCGCAATGTACCTGTTCCCGAAAATCGACACCAATATGTACAATATCAAAGACGATCAGAAGTTCGTACTCGATTTTCTAAAACAAGAGAAAGTACTATTAGTGCAAGGTACCGGCTTCAACTGGCCAAAACCGGATCACTTCCGCATCGTGACTCTACCGCATCTAGAAGATCTCGAAGTAGCCATTGGTCGCCTAGAGCGCTTTTTGCAGACATATAACCAAGACGACCTCATCGAAGGTTAATGCGCACATCGGATTATGGCTACAATTTGCTGTTTTAAAAGACTTTAACTTATATTCATTCACTTCTATGCTTAATAGGCTCCTATTTGGGAGCCTATTTTGTATCGTATGCCTGTGTGAACACAAGATACGAGTGGAGCATTGTTTATACCAATCACAGTGAGTAAGTGACCAGAAATAGCACAGGAAAAAGCTTGAGAACAAGGCTGCCCTTTGCGACAAGCAGTTTCGATAAGTAGTTATTCTGCAATCAAAAATTCTAACAAAGTTATCGAGTTTTTTTACAAGCTAGGATGATTAATTATTTACTACGATTGGTATTAAAAGGACAACTATGAAACAGAGCCATTTCTTTGCCCATCTTGCCCGTATGAAACTCATCCAGCGTTGGCCGCTAATGCGTTCAATATCCAGCGAGAATATTTCAGAACATAGCCTTCAAGTCGCTTTTGTGGCACACGCCTTGGCGCTGATCAAAAACAAGAAGTTCGCTGGCAAACTCAACCCTGAGCACATTGCTCTGCTGGGTATGTACCATGACACCAGCGAAGTGTTAACGGGAGATTTACCCACTCCAGTCAAATACTACAATCCAGACATCGCACAAGAGTATAAAAAGATTGAAGCCGCAGCCGAGCAAAGGCTTCTCTCAATGCTGCCAGAAGAGTTCCAAGATGACTTCGCCCCATTTTTAATCTCTGGTACGGCAAGCCAAGAAGAGCAAAGTATTGTCAAACAAGCGGATACCATCTGCGCCTACTTAAAGTGCTTAGAAGAACTCAGTGCCGGTAACCATGAATATGAACAAGCGAAACGCCGATTGGAAGAGACACTCGCACAACGAAAAAGCCCAGAAATGGACTATTTTCTCATCACCTTTGCACCTAGCTTTGAATTATCACTAGACGAGATAAGCTAGCTAGGTATAACTTGAGTGTAATAAGCAAATCAAATTGATAGGTGCTATTTTGACTTCTCCACTCGAACCACCATTTGAATTAGAACAAAAATGGCAACATCGAAATGACGATGAGCATAAGATTCGACGCGACGATCATCGCAGCCCGTATCAACGCGATCGAGCGCGTGTACTTCACTCTGCTGCCTTTCGCCGCCTACAAGCCAAAACCCAGATTCATGGCACCACGGTCAATGACTTTCACCGCACACGCCTGACTCATTCATTAGAAGCCGCGCAACTTGGTACCGGCATTGTCGCCCAATTAAAGAAAAAGCAGGCTGAGTTTCGCAGCCTATTACCATCAGACAGTTTGATTGACTCCCTGTGTTTAGCTCACGACATCGGTCACCCACCTTATGGACATGGCGGCGAAGTCGCACTCAACTACATGATGCGTGACCATGGCGGCTTTGAAGGCAACGCCCAAACATTTCGCATTGTCACGCAACTCGAACCCTACACTGAACATCACGGGATGAACCTATCGCGACGTACACTGTTAGGTCTGATTAAGTACCCTTCTCTATTGAGCGAAGTTCAAGCACAGTCTCAATCAGAGCCCGTTAAGCATCAACGACAACTGCGCGCCAAGGATTGGATGCCAGCTAAAGGTATCTATGACCACGACGAAGAGTTGTTTAATTGGGTACTTGAGCCGCTGTCAAACAACGACCAACAAGGTCTAAAACAGAAAAGAAAAACGCACACCGAGCCACGTGAGCACAACAAAACCAAATACAAGTCACTCGACTGCTCCATCATGGAGCTTGCCGATGACATCGCCTATGGCGTACACGATTTAGAAGATGCGATTGTGCTGGGCTCTGTCACCAAAACGCAGTGGCTCGACTCGGCTTATCCGCAGCTTAAAGGCGTGGCAGGCCCTTGGATTGCTAAACATTTGGATTCAATTACTAAGATGCTTTTCTCTGGCGAACAATATCGTAGAAAAGACGCCATAGGTGGGATAGTGAATGCGCTGCTCACCAGTATTTCAATTAAACGGGTCGATGCCGAATTTGAGAGCGTATTGCTCGCTTATAATGCATTTCTCGAACCGAGCATGGACGCGACTCTCAACAAGCTGAAACACTTTGTTAGCGAATTTGTGATTCAGGTACCTCAAGTTCAAGTCATCGAATACAAGGGTCAGCAGATCATCATGGATATGTTCGAAGCATTCAGTGCTGATCCTGAACGCTTATTGCCACTGCAAATTAAGAAGCAATGGCTACTGCATCAAGATGAATCAAGAAAGATGCGTGTAATCGCCGACCACATATCCTCGATGACCGACGATCTTGCACAAAAAATGCACCAGCAATTGTTCTCGGCTCATACAGGGTTTTAGCGACCGGAACCTTGTACTAAGACACATTAATCGAGGTAGTTTTTCTCGAACACACCCGGCGGCATTTGGTTGATCTGAAACTGAATCATTTGATCAAATGCCGTGAGTAACGGGCTAAAATCACGGTCACGCTCAAGCAAGCTCAGTAAGTGATAACCGGCTTCAACCGTTGAAAGGCTGTTTTCACTGGGCGCTTTACGGATTCGATAGTTGCCTTTAAGGTCTTTAGGCAAATGAACCGTGTTCAACGTATGTAAGTTACTCGATACTTGCCACATCTTGAATGCTTTCTTCCACGTGCCATCCAATAAAATCACACGCAGCTTCTTATTAGGACATGTCGCAGACTCAACTGAAACAGAGTTTTCACTTGGGTATAAAATCGCATGTTGATACTGCTCATCAGCAAGCAATGCGTTCAGTTGTGCATTGTCTGAAAAGTCTTCTCCGACAATGGTGACACTATTGTTGAGGGATAGCGAGAGAATACGCGCAGTTCCCATCGGGCGATGCTCTTCTGATGGATGCTGAAGAATGATAAGCTCAACGTTCGATTTTAGTGGCGTAAGCCACTGACAAATACAAGCTTTCAAAGCCTTACGGCATTGGGGGCAATAACGAGACATGGATGTAATGTGTACCCTGTTTTAATTTTCACTTCACTTTTATGCATTTTATTCCAACTGGAGCCGATCCAGGCTTGGGTCGTTTGGGATAAAAATACGATAGCCGATGGGCAATGGTGGCGGATCCTAACAGGAAACTTTTCACATACCAACTACTCGCACCTTCTGATGAATCTAGCAGGCTTGTGGATCATCAGCTATTTGTTTCAACCGAGCAAAAAACCGCTTGCTGTTGCTTTGCTTGTGATTAGTTTCATTACTGGGCTAGCGCTGTTGTTTTCGAGCATTCAGATCTATGTCGGCCTATCTGGCACCTTACACGGATTGTTTAGCTTATTTGCGCTCGGAGAGGCTTTAAGCGGCAGAAAAGCGAGTTGCCTGTTAGTGTTGGGATTAGTCGCTAAGATCGCTTGGGAGCAGCTTATTGGCCCCTCTATCTCAACAAGCGAATTGATTGATGCTAAGGTTGCGATTGAAGCCCACCTAGTCGGTACCCTGACTGGAGGCTTCATGGCTATCTTTCTATTTCGAATGCATAAAGCAATGGATTAATAAAGAAACCGTTTAATAAAATATTCGGTTAATCAAGTCATTGATAAGTAAAACACTCAATCAATAAACCGCCGATCACAGTTGAATTCTTTCGCGGTTCTTTTCAACGGTAGCTTCACCAATCCCTTTCACATTCACCAAGCCATCAACGGTAGTAAACACGCCGTTCTGATCTCGGTAATCAACGATCTCTTGGGCTTTTTTCTCTCCTATGCCAACCAACAGCGCTGATAGCTCCTCAGCGGTTGCGGTGTTTATGTTTACCGTAACCTCAATACCATCATAGAGTTCAGCCTTGGTAGGGCTATCTGCAAACGCTGGTAAGTTTAACGTTATACAAAGTGAAATAAGTAATGTTGAATATATCGTGCGCATAAACTGCTCCTTTGTTCAAAAAAGTTAATTTATGCATTTTCAGCGGCGAAAAACACGATGACCCGACAAAAATAAAGCGGGCCACCTAAGTGACCCGCTTTGTTATACATATCATTTTCATCAGCTTGTTTGTTGGCTCACAAATCTGAATTTAGAGCCAACCATCGCAGCTTGATCCTCAGCAGTAAGCTTCTCATTCGAACTGACCACTGAGCGAATCAAACGCTTACTGACCTTGACCCACTACGTAGTATTCAACGTCTGCATTTTTACGTAACACGTTTAATACGTTAGTCAGATCTTGCTGATTACCCACTCGCTCTAGCTGCTCACCGATTTGAGTGCTGTAAGCTGGGTTGATTTCAGCCGTTACTTTAGAAAGCTCAACAATAACGATGTTACCATCTTGGTCTTTAGCTTGACCAAAGACGGCTTGACCTTGTTCTGGTTTCGCAAAAGCAAATACAGAAGCCGCTAATGGCGAGTTGCGGTCAATGGTTTCCAGATCAGTGAACTCAAGGTTGTTGTCCGATAATACTGCTTCGTTGCCTTGCTCAAGTTCATTAACGAGAGAAACACCTAACTCAATCGCTTGTTGCTCTGCTTGTAACGCTGACAATGCAGTCACAACTTGGTCTTTCACTTCAGCAAGAGGAAGGATGGTCTCGTCACGCGTCTCTTCGACACGAACAACAATCACGTGCTCAGGAGCGACTTCAATCACTTCAGAGTTCAGACCGTCTTCTTTTACTTCAGGGCTCAAGATAGCTTGCATAACAGCAGGCGTCATCAGAACTTCTGGAGCGTCAACTTGCGAGATGAAATCGGTTGTAGTGATCTTGGCGTTAATAGCTTCTGCTGAATCGTCTAGAGAGTCTGGGAACTCAAACGCGACTTTTTCGAGCTCAGTTTGCATCTCGTAGAACTGGTTGACCGCATGCTGGTCTAGCAGTTCTTGTTTAATTTCAGCTGCTACTTCTGTATAAAGCTGAGATTGAGACGCTTTTAGTTCGTCTAGCTTGATGATGTGGTAGCCAAAATCAGACTTAACTAAACCCGTTGTATCACCAATATTCTCAAGTGCAAAAGCCGCTTCTTCGAATGCTGGATCCATAACATCACGTTCAATCCAACCTAGATCACCGCCCATATCTGCACTGCCGAAGTCGTCAGATTTCTCTTCCGCTAACGTAGCAAAATCAGCGCCTGCATTTAGCTCGTCTAGGATTGACTGAGCTTTCGCTTCGTCATCACCTTGAACTAGGATGTGGCTAACTTTACGCTGCTCTTCTGTTGAGTACTTGTCTAGGTGCTCTTGGTAGTATTGTTGTGCTTCTTCATCGCTAACTTCAAGCTGAGACTTAAGCGCTTCAGCAGAAAGCTCAATGTAAGACACCTTCGCTTGCTCTGGACGAGTGTAAGCGGCTGGGTTTTCTTGGTAATACTGCTCGATTTGCTCGTCAGTTAACTCGATGCCTTTCGCTAGGTCACCAACAGACAACGTCACTGTGCGAATATCACGAGTTTGAGCAATAAGCTTGCTTTGCGTATCAATTTCGCCTTGAAGGACAAATTCACTGCCTTGAAGCGCAGTGACAAGCTGGTTACGCATTAAGTCGCGACGCATGTATTCAGCGAAGCTCTCTGCGCTGAAACCTGCACGACGCAGTACTGATTGGTAAACCTCTTGGTCGAATTGGCCCGCAGTTTGGAACTGAGGCATTTCCAAAATCATGGTGCGAATCTGAGCATCACTAACTCGTAAGCCCAGAGACTCCGCTTGCTGCTCAAGTAAAACATCATTGATCATGCGATCAAGAACGGATTTACGGAAAGACTCTACGTATGCAGGGTCTGCAAGCATTTGAGCGAAGTAGTCACCTAGCTGAGATTGCATGCGGTTACGTTCATTTTGGTAAGCCTGTTCAAACTCACCACGAGCAATTTCTGTATTGCCAACTTTAGCTGCTGCGTTGTTGCCGCCACCAGTAACGTAGCTGCCGACACCTGCGAATACGAATGACAGGATAATCAACCCAAGGATAATTTTTACCGCGATGCTATTCACGCCTTCGCGTAATCGATCCATCATAATTTAAGTGCTCTCCGGATATGAAGCATTGGCTTCAAAATAAAATCTATTCACGCGATATTATCAGAAAAAGAAATGCGCATCAGTAGGATGCGCATAATTTAAATAAGTTCAATGTGCCTTGCACATATACTGTTTTAGAATGAAACATCTTCTTTCAAACAGTAAACGTATTTTGCAGCCTTCCCCTCTTAAGGTTCGAGGTTTCAGCAACAAAATTAGTTACATGAATCTTTCAGTGCTTTACCCGCTTTGAAGCCCGGTACTTTAGCTTCTTCGATTTGAATCTCTTCACCAGTCTTTGGATTACGACCTGTACGAGCAGCACGAGTACGAACACTGAAAGTACCAAAGCCAACAAGTGCAACTTGATCGCCTGATTGTAGCGTTGTGCCAACTGCTTCGATGAAAGCGTCTAGAGCGCGACCAGCTGAAGCTTTAGATAGGTCTGCGTTTTCTGCGATTGATTCTACTAGTTGTGTTTTATTCACTGTTTTTCCCCTATGTGTCATCTGTGACTATTTCTCGATGACGGTACGATCCATTTTGGTTTTAATTTAGCCGCAAGCCTTATTGCAAAAGGGGTTGCCGCTTTAGTTGAGTAACTTAGCGTCCAAAAAAAACGCTGACAAGCCTTTTCGAGCCTATCAGCGCAATTCTTTACTTATTTTTGCTACGCATCACTATTTTTTCGCGTCAAACTCGATCCCTGACGGATCTCGTTCTAGAGCAACTTTCAGCACTTCATCAATCCACTGGACAGGGATAACTTGCAAGTCAGCAATCACATTATCCGGGATCTCTTCCAAGTCTCGTTCATTGTCTTTTGGGATAAGAACCGTTTTGATACCGCCACGGTGTGCGGCCAGCAGTTTCTCTTTCAGACCACCGATAGGTAAAACTTCACCACGTAGGGTGATCTCACCTGTCATACCCACTTCAGCTTTCACAGGGTTACCCGTCAAGCTAGAGACAAGTGCAGTACACATTGCGATACCTGCACTCGGGCCATCTTTCGGTGTCGCGCCTTCTGGTACGTGCACGTGAATATCGCGCTCTTCGTAAAAATCTGAGTTGATACCCAGCTTTTCAGCGCGAGATCGAACTACGGTCATAGCGGCTTGGATTGACTCTTTCATCACATCACCAAGTGAACCCGTTTGCGTGAGCTTGCCTTTACCCGGCATCGATTCTGTCTCGATAGTCAGTAGATCGCCACCCACTTGAGTCCATGCAAGACCGGTCACTTGACCAATACGGTTGCTTTCATCCGCTTTACCGAAATCATGACGTTGAACGCCTAAGTACTCTTTCAGGTTATCAATGTTAACCGTTACCGACTTAAGATCGCTGTCGAGCAAGATGTTCTTCACCGCTTTGCGACAGATCTTTGAGATTTCACGCTCTAGACTACGTACACCCGCTTCACGCGTGTAGTAACGAATGATGCCGATAATCGCAGAGTCTTCAATCTCAATTTCATGAGGCTTAAGACCGTTGCGTTGAACTTGCTTGTCCAATAAATGGCTCTTAGCAATGTTCAGTTTTTCATCTTCTGTGTAACCCGAGAGGCGAATCACTTCCATACGGTCCAGTAGCGGGCCTGGAATGTCCATTGAGTTAGACGTTGCTACGAACATCACATCAGACAGATCGTAATCGACTTCTAAGTAGTGATCGTTAAATGCATTGTTTTGCTCAGGATCGAGTACTTCTAGCAGCGCTGAAGATGGGTCGCCACGCATATCAGAAGACATCTTATCGATTTCATCTAGTAGAAACAGTGGGTTCTTAACGCCAACTTTAGACATCTTCTGGATCAATTTACCCGGAAGTGAACCGATGTACGTACGACGGTGACCACGAATCTCAGCTTCATCACGAACGCCGCCTAGCGCCATACGCGTGTACTTACGGCCCGTTGCCGCTGCAATCGAACGACCTAATGAGGTTTTACCGACACCAGGAGGACCAACAAGACACAGGATTGGACCTTTTAGCTTATTGATACGGTTTTGTACTGCCAAGTACTCAAGAATACGTTCTTTCACACGCTCTAAGCCGTAGTGATCTTCGTTTAAGATCTCTTCCGCTTTGGCTAAATTCTTTTTAACTTTTGAACGCTTCGCCCAAGGAACACCAACCATCCAATCAATGTAGCTACGGACGACTGTTGCTTCAGCAGACATTGGCGACATCATTTTCAGTTTTTGCAGTTCTTGCTCAGTTTTCTCACGAGCTTCTTGAGGCATCTTAGAATCTTCGATCTTCTTCTTCAGAGTCTCGAATTCATCAGGCGCGTCATCCATCTCGCCAAGTTCTTTCTGAATCGCTTTCATTTGCTCATTCAGGTAGTACTCGCGCTGAGATTTTTCCATCTGTTTCTTAACGCGGCCACGGATGCGTTTTTCAACTTGCAGGATGTCAATTTCTGACTCCATTTGACCCATCAAGAATTCCAGACGTTCAGTGACATCTAAAATTTCTAAAACGTGCTGCTTGTCTACCAGTTTAAGTGGCATATGCGCAGCAATAGTATCAGCAAGGCGAGCGGCCTCATCAATACCGTTCAGAGACGTTAGCACCTCTGGTGGAATCTTTTTGTTTAGCTTAATAAAACCTTCAAATTGATTGATCGCGCTGCGAACAACCACTTCTTGTTCTTTTTCGTCAAGTTCTGAGGTAACAACGTATTCGGCATCCGCTAAGAATAATTCACTTTCTTTGAATTGGTGTATTTTCGCACGCTGTTGACCTTCGACAAGTACTTTAACCGTACCATCAGGGAGCTTTAATAACTGAAGAATAGTAGCGACTGTACCTACGTCAAATAGGTCGTCGATTGAAGGCTCATCAGTGTCCGCTTCTTTCTGCGCTACAAGTAGGACTTGTTTGTTAGCTTCCATTGCCGATTCAAGGCATGTAATCGATTTTTCACGACCGACAAACAATGGAATAACCATGTGTGGGTAAACCACTACATCACGTAGAGGTAGCACGGGGATTTCGATACGCTCGGAACGTTCCAAGTTCATATATTTCTCTCTTCCGCTTTAACTTATAAAGCAGTATATGGGGCTTAAACGACTGGATTCAATGGAAGAATAAAAAAAAGGAGGTAATTGCTTACCTCCTTTTTCAATTTGAGTGGCTTGTCTGAAAAAGACCTACTCTGCAACAGCTGCTTGGTTATCTGAGCTACTGTAAATTAACAGTGGTTCTGACTCACCATTAATGACTGACTCGTCAATCACAACCTTGCTTACATCAGCTGAAGATGGCAGTTCATACATAGTTTCTAGTAGAACACCCTCCAAAATAGAGCGTAGACCACGAGCACCTGTTTTACGATTCATTGCTTTCTTAGCTATGGCACGTAAAGCGTCTTCACGGAATTCTAACTCTGTATCCTCAAGCTCAAATAATGCTGCGTACTGTTTTGTCAGTGCATTCTTTGGCTCACATAGGATTTGGATTAGCGCTTCTTCATCAAGCTCTGTCAATGTTGTGGTCACAGGTAGACGACCAATGAATTCTGGAATCAGACCATACTTCACTAGATCTTCAGGTTCTACTTGAGTGAACAGTTCACCGATAGTTTTGGTTTCGTCTTTTGAACGCACTTCTGCGCCAAAGCCGATACCTGAACCTGTTTCTACACGCTGTTCAATCACTTTATCTAGGCCTGCAAACGCACCACCACAGATAAATAGGATCTTAGACGTGTCCACTTGCAAGAACTCTTGCTGTGGATGCTTACGACCACCTTGTGGTGGAACTGAAGCAACCGTACCTTCAACAAGTTTTAGTAGAGCTTGCTGTACACCTTCACCAGACACGTCACGCGTGATTGATGGGTTTTCAGCTTTGCGAGAAATCTTGTCGATTTCATCGATATAAACAATGCCGCGTTCCGCTTTCGCTACGTCGTAATCACATTTTTGAAGCAACTTCTGAATGATGTTTTCAACATCTTCGCCCACGTAACCCGCTTCGGTTAGTGTTGTTGCGTCTGCCATTGTGAAAGGAACGTCTAGGAAACGAGCCAGTGTTTCAGCCAATAGTGTTTTACCACTACCAGTAGGACCGATAAGAAGAATGTTACTCTTACCTAGCTCTACGCCTTCCGCTGTCGTATCACCATTACGTAAACGCTTGTAGTGGTTATATACTGCAACTGCTAGCACTTTTTTCGCGTATTCTTGACCGATTACATAGTCGTCAAGATGCTCACGAATCTCACGCGGCGTTGGCAGCGATTCAGACTCTTTCTTAGGAAGAACATCTTTAATTTCTTCACGAATAATGTCGTTACAAAGATCGACACATTCATCACAAATGTAAACAGAAGGACCTGCGATTAACTTGCGAACTTCGTGTTGGCTTTTGCCACAGAAAGAGCAGTAAAGCAGTTTACCGCTACCACCCTCTTTGCTTTTATCTGTCATTCGCTAACCTCTTAGCCTTTACTCTCTATGTTTGAGTGTATATCAATTTGAATCAATTTGCGTTAAACAATTGCCGTGCAGTTATTGGCCGCGATGATTAAGAACTGAATCCACCAAACCGTATTCTACTGCTTGATCAGCAGACATGAAATTATCACGATCGGTATCACGCTCAACAACCTCTAGAGGCTGACCTGTGTGCTCTGCCAATAGTTTGTTTAGCTTTTGTTTGATCGTTAAGATCTCTTGTGCATGAATTTGAATATCAGACGCTTGACCTTGGAAGCCGCCAAGTGGCTGGTGAATCATGACACGTGAGTTTGGAAGCACATGACGCTTACCAGGAGTACCACCCGCTAGTAAGAATGCCCCCATAGAGCAAGCCTGCCCCATACATACCGTGCTCACGTTTGGCTTGATGAACTGCATTGTGTCGTAGATAGACATGCCTGCTGTTACACTACCGCCCGGAGAGTTGATGTAAAGATAGATATCCTTATCTGGGTTTTCTGATTCCAAGAAAAGCAGTTGAGCCACGACAAGGTTTGCCATGTGGTCTTCCACTTGACCGGTTAAGAAAATAATGCGTTCTTTTAATAGACGAGAGTAAATATCGTAAGAACGTTCACCACGGGAAGTCTGTTCAACCACCATAGGTACTAGCGCGTCCATAATCGATGGCATTGTATTTTTTTCTTGGTAGCTCATATTCTTATGTCCCTAAAATAAATGGCCCGAATGATTAACTCATACGGACCATTGTTAGCAGAATTGTTGACCGTACGTCAACCTTCTACGTCAGATATTACTATATTAAGCAGGTTGCTGATTCATTAGCTCGCCGAAGCTAACTTCTTTATCAGAAACTTGAGCTTTAGCGATGATTGCATCAATAGCTTGCTCTTCTAGAGCAACGTTGCGCATGTTGTTCATCATTTGCTCGTTTTGCTCGTAGTAAGCAATAACTTCCGTTGGATCTTCGTATGCAGTCGCCATCTCTTCGATGATAGCTTTCACTTTCTCGTCGTCCGCTTTTAGCTCTTCAGTCTTGATTACTTCACCAAGAAGAAGACCTACAACTACGCGACGTTTTGCTTGCTCTTCGAACAGCTCACGTGGAAGTTGGTCAGCAGCTTCAGTGTTGCCACCGAAACGTTGAGCAGCTTGTTGACGTAGAACACCGATCTCTTGATCGATTAGAGCAGAAGGTACATCGATGTCGTTTTCGTTAACTAGGCCATCGATAGCTTGCTCTTTGATACGGTTCTTAACAGCTTGCTTAAGCTCACGCTCCATGTTCTTATGAACTTCAGCTTTAAGACCTTCAACACCGTTAGTCGCGCCGAATTTAGCAACGAACTCTTCGTTCAGTTCAGGAAGTTCACGAGCTTCAACTTTGTTCAGCTTGATAGAGAACTTAGCTGCTTTACCTTTTAGGTTTTCAGCGTGGTAATCTTCTGGGAAGTTTACGTCGATTTCGAATTCCATACCGGCTGTTTTACCAACGATACCGTCTTCAAAACCAGGGATCATACGACCAGCGCCCATCTCTAGTGGGAAGTTCTCAGCTTTACCGCCTTCAAACTCTTCACCGTCGATAGAACCAACGAAGTCGATAGTTGCACGAGAGTTCGCGTCAGCAGCAGCTTCAACTTCAGTCCAAGTTGCTTGTTGCTTACGTAGCGTTTCGATCATCTCTTCAACGTCAGCTTCTTTTACTTCTACTGCTGGCTTTTCAACAGTGATGTTTTCTAGGCCTTTCAGTTCAACTTCTGGGTAAACCTCAAAAGTTGCGTTGAATACTAGATCAGCGCCTTCGTTGTTTTCAACTGGTGCGAAAGTCGGTGCGCCAGCTGGGTTGATTTTCTCTTTAACGATCGCTTCGATGAAGTGACGTTGCATTACTTCGCCCAACACGTCTTGACGTACTGCTTTGCCGTACATTTTAGCAACCATCTTCATTGGCACTTTGCCTTTGCGGAAACCATCGAAACGACGGTTTTTCGCGATGTTGCGTAGTTCAGCTGTAACTGCATCTTCGATGTTAGCAGCAGGAACAGTAATATTAAGACGGCGCTCTAGGCCTTCTAGCGTTTCAACAGTAACTTGCATTATATAAACCTCAAAACTGGCTCAGTAATATGAGCATATGAGCCGTAACTTAGCTTTCATTCAAAAGCCGACGTTATTGGCTGCATCCTTGTGTAGTGCTCTATCCGAACACCTAATTTAAAATCGAGCATTGATGTCTGAATTGATGATTCAATCAAACACCAGACTAATCAGCGATATCTTCGTTCTTTACATGCATATTCAACGTTCTCACGCACTTATAAAAAGCAGTAAAGCCTGTTATCTAAAACAAGAAAGGTATCTCCTATTAGCCTCAGGACAGAAATTTTAGACGCGACATTCTAGCGATCTGTTTAATCTCTGTCGAGACGTTCACCTCTGCTTGATGATGAATGCTCTAAATTCGTCCAACTAAATGATAAAAACGATCAGAACATCACTTAGCACAACAGAAATGGGGACAATAGCGACTTTTTCAAGGGAATCGAGGGCTTTTTTTTCTAAAAACCTGAAAAAGAGATCTTGCTCTTGTTTTACCCCACAGACTCGATAACTTTTTAAACAATCTCCATTACAAAACCTTAACCTATCTCTTTCTGTTGATGCTCTATTTTCAGCACAAACCACCGATAATTTGAGTGATAAACGAGCGGTTCGACGCCCTACACTCATCCTCTCACTCAGCCCAAGTAGAGCTAAACACTCGACAGCCGCTTGATTGGAGTATCGAGTGAAACTGGCAGAGGGGAAGTTCCTCTTCCATAATTCATCTATCAAGCTAAAGGATAAGTTGCATATGAATGAGAAAACCACTATTCCTGTGATTGTCGAAACGGTGCTAATAGATGATCATTATCAAGTAGAAACTCGATCCGGACGGGAGCGGAGACAAAACAAGACGCACCGAAAAATCTATGAAAGGCGATCCAGTGGTACAGTAAGACGCGGTAAAAACAAAACGATAAATGAAAAGGTGTAAATGCGATCGCCGCCATTTATCGATCATCTATCGCGATTATCGAGCGTTTTAACCAGCTAGGGTGACCCGTTATTTACTACGATTGGTATAAGGTGGTTGGCAGCTATGTTGATGTTGAAACACAAAAGCGACCACATGGGTCGCTTTTGCTAGGAAACAATATCAAGATCTGTGCGGCGATTAAGAGTTTTGCATACGCTTTTTCAAACGCGCTAAGTCAATCGCACTTGAGCGAACGGTCAACTTGATGCATTCATAGTCGTACTCTTCATTCACCACACTCATATTTGAGCGAATTTCACCAATGATGCCTTGTCCAGAATAAGGGATAGTGATCTCTTCTTCGATCATGCCTTCTTCTGCAACACCAACAATGTACTTATGCAGCTTCGTGATATCTAGAGGATCACGGGTTGACGTTAGCATCGCATCTGGGAATTCTTCGATAAGCTCTAATTGCTGCTCTTCAGTTAATCTATCACACTTATTCAGCACTAATAGTTTTTCGCTGCCTTCAACACCCACCTGCGCTAATACGTCGTGTACCACATCAAGCTGCGCGCGGAATGAAACGTCAGAAGCATCAACGACATATAAAAGCAATGAAGCATCATGCGCTTCTGCTAGCGTTGAGTGGAACGAAGCAACCAGGTCGTGTGGTAATTTCTTGATAAAACCCACTGTATCCGAAACCAGAATACGCGGTTGAGTAATTGGTTGAAGCGCACGAACCGTGGTGTCTAGCGTTGCGAACAGTTTATCTTCACCCACGACTTCGGTTGCAGTCATTGCACGCATCATCGAAGACTTACCGGCATTGGTGTAGCCAACTAGAGCAACGGTGAAAAGCTCCGCGCGCCTTGTGCGTCGGGTCTTCATTTCATCTTGTACGCTTACTAGCTCACGCTTAAGCGCAGCGATTTGGTCGCGTACTTTACGACGGTCTAACTCTAGTGAGGTTTCACCCGCACCTTGGCCCATCTGGCGCTCTTTGTCGCCCTCAGCGACTTCACGAAGTCGTGGAACTAAGTAATTTAGACGAGCGATTTCAACTTGCAGGCGAGCAGTGCGAGTACGAGCGTGACGGCTGAAGATTTCGATGATAATACCTGTACGGTCAAAGACTTCCACACCCAAACTAGCCTCAACAGTGCGCAGTTGAGATGGGCTTAAATCACAGTCAAAGACCACAACATCTGCGACACCATATTGGAAATCGCCCGTTGGAAGATCATCAAAATCTAGCTCGTCGATTTCTGAATCAAACAAACCAGATTCATCAAGGAAGTCTTCATCTTCCGCTTCTTCAATCGAACCTTGGTAACCGGTTAGGTGTGCAATTTCCGCAAGCTTACCAGCACCTAACACGTTTTGTCTTTGTGATGAGCTGTGGTGCTGCGATTGAGTACCGACCACTTTAAATCCTAGGGTTGTCACTAAGCGAGCAAGTTCGGCAAGAGACTCTTTTGCTTCGTCACCTTTGAAGTCCGGTGTCGTAATAGAAATAAGTAAAGCGTTACTCGCTGAAGGTTTTGCTGTTAGTTTCATGTATTCTTCTGTTTATGCACCGAGGTGCAACCTAGTATTAAGTCTAAAGTAGTGTGATCCTACGCTGTTCTAGGTCAGCTTTACAGGGCTAGTGGATGTTAAATCACAATATTATTGCTGTTTAAGTATATATCTTGGTTATCCCTCTGTTTTAATAAGAAATAAAAATCAGTGATAGACCAATAAAAAGGCCGTATCAGTATTCAATTTTGTTCGAGATAAAAGCTAAGACGAACAGCTGATCTCCATGGCTTTGCCCCACTCAGGAGGAAGAGCAGCGAGGTGGTCGTAGTCAGGATGCTCTGCATAGGGGTCGGCTAACACCACCATTAATGCGTCAATATCGCTGCTATCGCCACGCTCGGCCTTATCGATCGCAAGCTGGGCTAGGTAGCTTCTAAGGATGTATTTAGGGTTTACCTGCCTCATATCTGCACAGCGCCCTACCGCTGAACTCTTTTCTAATTCGCAGCGTTGTAAGTAGTTATCGACCCACAATTTTGCTGCCTCGCGATCGATGAACAAATCAATCACTTGCTGTGGTGGCAAGGTGTCGAGGTTCGACAACGTTCTAAAAAATCTTGGGTAATCCACTTTGTTCTGCGACATCAGCTCGAACATCGACTCAAACAAGCGACTGTCACCTTGTTGTTTCGAAAGCAGCCCCAGTTTACGACGCATCATCTGACTGAAATAGCCATTCATTTGCGGCTCATACTGATCTAACGCTGCCTCTAAGTCAGCTTTGTTTATCAGTGGTGATAGTGAGTGAGCCAGTGCCGATAGGTTCCACAGCCCAATTCGAGGCTGCTGATTAAAGGCATAGCGCCCTTGGTAGTCGGAGTGATTGCAGATCAATCTTGGGTCATATTCATCAAGGAAGGCAAACGGACCATAATCGAAGGTTTGGCCGATGATCGACATATTATCGGTATTCATCACCCCATGCGCAAAACCATTGGCTTGCCACAAGGCAACCATTTCTGCGGTGTGATCGACGATCTCATTGAACATGGCGGCGTATGGCTTTTCTGCATCGAGGCATTCAGGGAAGTGCCACTCGATAACTTTATCAGCCAGCAATTTATGTTCAGCCAACTGATTGGTATAAAACAGATGTTCAAAGTGACCGAAACGAATGTGTGATTCAGCAGCACGCACCAACAATGCGCCCCACTCTTGCTTCTCTCGATAAACTGGCGTGTCACTGGTCATCATAGCCAACGCACGTGTCGTTGGGATATTAAGCCCTGCCATCGCTTCGCTACATAAATATTCACGAACCGTCGAACGAATCACGGCGCGCCCGTCCCCCATGCGCGAATACGGTGTTTTACCTGCACCTTTGAGGTGTAAGTCGAACGTTTCGCCACTTTTAGCGACAACTTGTGCTAATAGCAAACCTCGCCCATCACCAAGTTCAGGGTTGCCCCCTCTGGCAGGATAGTTGTCACTGTTAAAATTTACCCAGCATGGGCGGTAATGAGTGAACCTTGTCTCGTATTC